>CAYXJH010000030.1:0-17484 GCA_964465415.1 uncultured Gemmatimonadaceae bacterium | reverse complement strand
ATTGCCGCCGGGTGACACCGTGCCCGCCGATACCGCCGCCATCGGTGCCCCCCTGAGCGCCCGTGAGCGCGCGCTCGAGCGCTTGCGGGCCTTGCCGACGACGCCGATACAGCGGGATACGGTCGCGCCTGACACCCTGGCCCTGGGGCCGGACGAGCCCGACGACGCCGCGGTGGTGGACCCGGAGGCCGTGGAGGAGCCGGCGACCCTCGACCTGGATTCGGGGGTCATCAGGGTCCGCCCCCTGCCCTGGACTCCCGACACTGCAGACGTGGCACTGAACGAAGCATCGATCCGATCGATGCTGGCGGGGCTCGACGGGTACGTCGCCACGGAGTACCGCGGAGAGTCGGCGGTGTTCGAGGGAGAGGGCAACCGCCTGCGGCTGGCCGGGGAGAGCCGGGTAAGCCGGGAGGGGAGCGCCATCGAGGCTGACAGCGCGCTGGTGTATAGCGGCGATGCCGGGATCGTTTGCGGCTATGGCAACCCGGTGCTCTCCGGGGACGCCGACCCGGTGGAGAGCGATCGGGTCTGTTACGACATCGACCGGGGCGTCGGCATGGCCGAGGGGGCGCGGACCCAGTTCGTGCAGGGTGGGACGTGGTTCGTGCGCGGCCCGCAGAACCGGGTATTCCTCCTGAACCGGGAGGAGAGCCACGCGCTGTACGGCCACCAGGCGCAGTTCACCTCTTGCGACCTGCCGGAACCCCATTACGTGTTCCAGGCGCGATCGCTGAAGATGGTGGAGAACGACATCATGGTCGCGCGCAACGTCACGCTCCGGTTCGCGGACGTGCCCGTGTTCTGGCTGCCGTGGATGGTCCAGAGCATGAAGCCGGACCGCCGCAGCGGGCTGCTCACGCCACAGTTCGGCGTGAACGACATCGTGCGCAACCAGGACCGGGACCGGTACGCCCGTCGGATCTCCAACCTGGGATTCTACTGGGCGATCAATGATTACGTGAGCGCGTTGGCGGCGTTCCAGTGGTTCAGCAACAACTACTCAGCCATCGAGGGCAACCTGACGTACCGCTGGACCCGGCAATTCCTGGAGGGCAGGCTCGCCGTCACCCAGTACTGGATGGATACCGGCAGTCGGAACATGAGCCTCAGCACGAACAACAGCTGGCGGCCGGACGAGCGGACCCAGGTCCAGGTCAGTGGGGACTACGCGACGTCGACATCCATGGTCCGGGATTACTCCTTCGACCCGCGGGAGCTGACCCAGCGGATCAGCTCGAACGCCAGCATCAATCGCAGCTTCGGCTGGGGTTCCATGTCGCTGGGCGCGCGGCGGCAGCAGCAGATCACCGACGACCGGATCGACTGGACGCTTCCGTCGCTCAGCGCAAACCTGCGACCCGTCACCCTGCTCAGCAACGACGGCGGTACCCGGACCCTGACCCTGAGCGGCAGCGGACAGGCCAGCCGCACCCTGAACGAGGTGAACCCTGTCCTCACACCCCAGGCCCAGGGCCAGGAGGTGTTGAACGCCTCGGGCAACTACAGCCTCTCCTTCGGCCGGCTGAGCTTGAGTCAGTCGCTGACGTTCCGGGACCACACGCAGGACATGCGGCCCGGGAACGAGGAGCTGGACATCCCGGCCCTGCCAGGCAGGTCTGAACAGGACCTGGGTTGGAACACCGCCCTCTCCTTCCAGCACACGCTTTGGCCCGGGACCACGATCTCGCCACAGATCTCGATCCAGGGACGGCAGATCCGCGTGGATACGCTCGCCCACCTCTCGGGCGGCGGCTTCATCGCCGAACCCAACCGCATTTCGGCCGGCGCGAGCCTGGGGACGACACTGTTCGGGTTCTGGCCCGGGTTCGGCGACTACAGCCGGATCCGCCACAAGATTTCGCCCTCGTTGAACTGGTCGTACTCCCCCGCGCCCGACATCAGCCCGCTCCAGGACAGCGTCTTCGGTCTGCAACACCTGCGCGAGCAGAACCGAATCGGGTTGTCGTTCAACCAGACGTTCGAGGCCAAGGTCGATGAGGACGCCGAGAACGGCGTCCAGAACGGCGAGGAGGATGAGGCGGACCTGACCGGCGAGCCGCGGCGGCTGCCCCGGGCGCGCACCATCAACCTGTTGTCCATCAACACCAGCACCAATTTCCAGTACGATTTCGTCGCGGCCCGGGAGGACGGCCGGGGGTTCCTGACGGAGGACATCTCCAACTCGATCCGCTCGGACCTGGTGCCCGGTCTCCAGCTGGGGATGACGCACCACCTCTTCGACTACGGCGACCTGCCGGATGACGGGTCGTTGGCGCCTCGCCGCTTCAGTCCGACCCTCACCCGGCTGAACACGAGTTTCTCCATCGACAGCAACTTCTGGCTGCTCCGCGCGCTCGGCCTCGGGCAGCGCGACGCCGACACGGTGCCGGACGAGGACGATCCCGACGAGCCGGGGTTCGAGGACGACGAGTTCGACCTGGATCGCCGCGATCCGGGAGCCGGGGGCATGGTCCCGCGCCTTGGCGATCGGCCCATGACGGCTCAACGCGCGCAGGGTAGCGGTTGGAGAGCGTCGCTCACCTACTCGCTGAACCGGCCACCCCCACGCCCCGGCGCGATGCCCCTGGCACAGACGCAGCAGACGGTGAACGGGTCGTTGAACTTCCAGCCCACGGAGCACTGGAACGTGAACTGGACGACCAGCTACTCGTTCACGACAGGGCAGTTCGACACTCACGTCCTGACGCTGTCTCGTGACCTCCACCGGTGGCAGGCGAACTTCGACTTCATCAAGGCCCCGAACGGCAACTTCGCCATGCAGTTCCGCGTGCACCTCCTGGACAACCCGGACCTCAAGGTCGACTACGACCAGCGTACGAACCCGTCCGAACAGCGTCTGAACATGGCGCAACCTTGAACTACGAACTACGAACTGCGAAAGGCGGCCGCGTCGTGGCGTGCGGAGCGAGCGGAGCGAGCCTCGGCCGCACGCCCCCGGCCCGGACGGCTTCAAGCCGTTGCACTTGATCCGGCGCCTGTCCGTAATTCGTAGTTCGTAGTTCGTAAGTCGTAGGGCGTGGTTGTAGGAAGTGGTTCCGGTTCCTAACTTCCCCGCCCATGGAAACGCTCGAGCTGCATGGCGACCGGCTCACGCTGGAGGACGTGGAGCGCGTGGCACTGGGTCCTTCCGTCGAGGTGCGGCTGGGCGCCAGCGCGGCGAAGGCAATGGCCGCGTCGCGGGCCGTGGTGGAGACGGCGGTGGCGGAAGGCCGCGTCGTCTACGGGCTGACCACAGGGTTCGGCGCGTTGGCCGAAGTGGTGGTCCCGCCCGCCCGGATCACCGAGCTTCAGGAGAACCTGATCCGGAGCCATGCGGCGGGTGTGGGCGAGCCGCTCCCCGAGGCGGACGTGCGTGCCATCATGCTGTTGCGGGCGAACGTGCTCGCCCTCGGGTATTCGGGGATACGGGTCGAGGTGGTGGAGCGGATACTGGACCTGCTGAACCATCGCATCCATCCCGTGGTGCCCGCCCGGGGCAGTGTGGGCGCGAGCGGTGACCTCGCCCCGCTGTCGCACATCGCCCTCGCCCTGATGGGAGAGGGTGATGTCCAGGTGGATGGTCGGCGCGACGACGCGGCGGCCGCGCTTCGTGCCGCCGGCCTGGAGCCGGTGCGACTCGAGGCGAAGGAAGGTCTTGCGTTGAACAACGGGACGCAGGCCATGACGGGGGTGGGGGTCCTGGCGCTGTTGGCCGCTGAACGGGCCGCCGAAACCGCCGAGGTGACCGGCGCGATGAGCCTGGAGGCGCTGCGCGGGACACCAGACGCCTTCGACGAAGCCCTGATGCGCGTCCGCCCGCAGCCGGGTCAGGCCGCGAGCGCCGCCCGGTTGCGCGCCCTGTTGCGGGATTCAGAGATCCGGGAGTCCCACAGGGTAGGGGATCCCCGCGTGCAGGACGCGTACTCGCTGCGGTGCATGCCCCAGGTCCATGGCGCCGCGCGCCAGGCGTTCGCGTACGCCCGCCAGGTCTTGGAGGTGGAGGCGAACAGCGCGACCGACAACCCGCTGATCTTCCCGGAGGACGGCCGGATCCTGAGCGGCGGCAACTTCCACGGCCAACCGGTGGCACAGGTGCTGGACCTCGTGACGATGGCGTGCGCCGACCTGGCGTCCATTAGCGAGCGGCGTATCGCGCGGCTCGTGGACCCGGTCCTGTCCGGACTTCCAGCGTTTCTCTCACCCGATGCGGGCACGAACTCCGGGTTCATGGTGCCCCAGATCGCAGCCGCCAGCCTGGTCAACGAGATCAAGCTCCTGGCTACGCCGGCGTCCGTTGACTCCATCCCCACCGACGCGAACAAGGAGGATCACGTCTCGATGGGCATGACGGCCGCGCGTCAGGCGCGCAATGCCGTAAGTCTGCTGGAGACGGTGCTGGCGCTGGAGTTGCTCGCCGCCGCGCAGGGCCTGGAGTTTCTGCGGCCCCTCCGGCCCGGCCGCCGTGTGGAGACCGCCTATCAGCTTCTGCGGGATCGGGTCGCACCGCTGGAGCGAGATCGGGTTCTCGGTCCCGATATCGAGACCGCCGAAGCGATCGTACGGTCCGGCGGGCTGGCCGGGATCTGGAATCAAGACGGAACGGAGGCATAGTCGCGCATGCCGGCCACGATCCTTGAGAACGCCGCCCAGGTGGTGACGTGCGAGTTCATGGACGAACGGGCGGTCCTCCCGGACGCCGCCGTCGCCATTGAGGGCGGGCGCGTGGTTGGAGTGGGGCCGGAAGCTGATCTGGCCCGCCGTTTCCGTGGTGCCGACCGGGTCGATTGCGAACGCGGGGTGCTCACGCCAGGCCTGGTGGATTCCCATACGCACGCGGTGTTCGGCCGGTGGCGTGCCGATGAATACGCCCTCCGGTCCCGGGGCACCCCCTACATGGAGATCGCGCGGCGAGGTGGCGGTATCAACGCGTCGGTCCGCGACCTGCGGGATCGAAGCGAGGATGAGCTGGTGGACCTCACCCGGGAACGGCTCCGGCCCATGCTCGCCCTGGGTACCACGACCGTCGAGGTGAAGAGCGGCTACGGACTGACGACCGAGGATGAGCTCAAGATGCTCCGGGTCATCCGGCGCCTGGACCGGGAAGGCCCCCTGGAGCTGGTTCCCACCTTCCTGGGCGGACACGAGGCACCGCCCGAGTTCGCCGGCCGTCGGGATGACTATGTGGAGCGGGTCGTCGACGAGATGATCCCCGCCGTCGCCGCCGAACGCCTCGCCCGGTTCTGCGATGTGTTCATGGAGCCCGGCGTGTTCGACGCCGCGCAGAGCCGGAAGATCCTCCAGGCCGGGCTCGACCACGGACTCGTTCCCAAGGTTCACGCGGACGAGCTTGAATGGTCGGGGGGCGCCGAGCTGGCGGGCGAGATGGGGGCCGCATCGGCGGACCATCTGGGCCGGGTCAGCGACAACGGAATCGAGGCGCTGGTCCGTTCAGGCACCGTAGCGACCCTCCTCCCCGGCACCCTCTTCTTCCTGGGCCGGAAGCAATATGCGCCCGCTCGTCGCCTCCTCGATGCGGGTGCGACAGTGGCTTTGGCGTCCGACTTCAACCCCGGGTCCTGCGCGACGCCCAATCTTCCGCTGATCATGACCATCGCGTGCTCCCAGATGGGAATGGACCCGATCGAAGCCCTCGTGGCGGCTACGCGCAACGGCGCCCGGGCGCTTCGGTTGGACGATGGGCGGGGCACGCTCGCTTTCGGGGCGCCCGCGGACATGGTGCTCTGGGACGCGGACGACTACCGCCACATTCCCTACCGCTTCGGGGTCCGCCTCGCCCGAAGGGTCTGGAAGCGTGGCGTCGAGGTCGCCTGAGCGCTTGTTCCACGACGTAGTGCCGCGTATCTTCCGAGCCATGAACCGGCTGCCGGCTGCGCCGAGGCGCACGGCAGCCCCATTTTTCGACTGTCGGGTCGGCCAGCGTGGCGCAACAGAGGCACGCGCCTCGCGGTTCGTCGTGCCCTGTTCCCCGGTACGACCGTCGACCGCCGACCCGGACCCGGGCGCGGCGACCCACAGAGGATGCACTCGATCGAGACTGAATGACGTCGATCGGTAAGCTGAAGGACCGGGCTCGAAAACACGAGCAGAAAGAGGACTGGAAGGCGGCCATCGACGCCTACCGCAGGGTCCTCGAGACCGAGGCGGCAGGGGATGAGGTCGAGCGGGAGCTCGGTCTCTACAATCGTGTCGGCGACCTGTACCTGCGCATCGGCCAGACCGACAACGCGGTCGACTACTACGAGAAGGCCGCGGACAAGTACGCGGAGTTCGGGTTCTTCAACAACGCAATCGCCTTGTGCAACAAGGCCCTTCGGCACCGGCCGGATCGGGCCGGGGTCTACCTGAAGCTCAGCCGGTTCTGCCGCGAGCAGGGATTTCTGCCGGATGCCCGACGTTGGATCCTCGGATACGCGGAGCGCGAGGTCAAGCAGGGTAACGCCGACGCGGCCCTCGCCGGGCTCCAGGAGTTTGCGGGCGATACCGATGACCCGGATGTCCGGGAGCTCCTGGCGCAGCACCTGGCCAGTCACGGCAGGGCCCCGGAGGCGGTCGACCAGTTGCGCCACGCCCATGCCGAATGGGCACGCAGGGGCGATGAAACCGCCGCGGGTCGCGTAGCGGAACAGGCCCGCGGCCTAGATCCCAACGTGGTCCTGGACGCGCCGGCACGGGGCGAGCACCATGCGGCCACCGGCCTACCCGGAATCGACGATCCTGAATCGGATACCCCGGCTGGGATCGCCCTCGAACCGGGCCCGTCGGTCCAGGCCGACCACGCGTCGATCGATCCCGGCGCCCACGGGATCGAGGGGCTGGAAACACACGGGGCCGAAGCGTTCGAGGACTCCGATGAGGACGACGTCATCGGGCTGGAGACGACCGGTGTCGATCCAGACCGGGTCGACGGTGAGAAAGGCGATGGCTGGGACGCCGATAACGCCCTGGACGATCCGATCGAGGAGCTCGACGAGCTCGACGAACCGCTCCACGCGGGTGCCGGTGTGGCGTCGATCCCCGATGCCGGGGCTATTCCGGAGATCGACGAGAACGAGCCGTCCCCGCTCCCGCTCCTCGATTCCGGGTTCGATGAGGAGGGCGGTGAAGAGCCCGATGCGCTGCCGCTTCTGGATTCGCAGGAGACCCAGGACCTGGACGAACGCTCCGGCGTGGCCGACGAGGTCGCCGAAGAGTTGGTCGCCGAAGAGCCGGTCGCCGAAGAGCCGGTCGCCGAGGAGCCGGTCGCCGAGGAGCCGGTCGCCGAGGAGCCCGTTGCCGAGGAGCCCGTTGCCGAGGAGCCGGTCGCCGAGGAGCCTCTGGCCGCGTCGGCTCCGGTCGACGAGGTGGCGGGACCGGCCGAGCCGCGGAGGGCGGAGGAGGCGGGACCCCTGGACCTGGGCGCCGGGTTCGACGTGGCGGGCGCCGGGCCGGCGGGTGGTAGGCCGGACGCTGAACTCATGGACCTTAACCTGGACCTGGGGAGCTTCGGGGGCGGTACGGGTAGCGGCGTGCCGGAGGCCGCGCCCGAGGATCTGGACGTGGAGGCCGTGCTGAATCGGTCGAAGGAGCTGGTCAGCCGTGGGTTGATCGAGCCAGCCTTCCACGAACTGGCCTTGCTCGTGGGCAGCGACGCGGAGCCTGCGGCGTTTCGTCAGGCCCTGGCCGTGGCGAATGAGATCCAGCGGCACAGCCCGGACGACCTTACCGTCATGCAGCGTCGGGTGGAGCTTGCCGATCGCACCGGAGACAACGCGCTGATGGTAGGCGCGCTCGAGGATCTGGCCGCCGGATGGACCCGGAGCGGCGCGGAGACCAGGGCACGGGCAATGTACCAGCGCATCCTGGCCCTGGATCCCGGGAACGCGACCGCGCGCGAGGCGCTTGGCGACGAGGCGCTGCCGGAGGTAGACCCGGTCGATCTGGACGCGGTGCGCCGGGATCTACCGGAAGGGGAGCTCCCCCGGTCAGGGGAGCCTGGAGCGCCCGGCGCGGACGAAGAGTTTGCTGCAATGCTGTCGCATTTCAAGGCCCGGGTCGGGGTTGGCAGCGGTGGCAAAGACGCCGGTGATCATTACGATCTCGGTCTCGCCTTCAAGGAAATGGGCCTGATCGATGAGGCCATCGCCGAGTTCCGGACGGCGCTGACGGGAGGCGAGGAGCGGCTGAAGGTCTACGAAGAGCTCGGCCAATGCTTCATTCTGAAGGGCCAGTACACGATCGCCATCAAGGTGTTCAAGCGGGGCCTCCAGTCGACGCGGCACGAGGACGCAGAGGTCCTTGGCGTCTACTACCACATGGGCCAGTGCCACGAGGAGCTGGGGCAGCGCGCGGAGGCGCGGGCCGCGTATGAGAAGGTGCTGGAGATCGATCCGAACTTTGAGGACGTCCCCAGCCGCGTAAGCCGCCTGTGACCGTGGAGGGAACGCGGTCCGCACGCGCGGCGCGACCCCGGCTCGCACAGATCCAGGCCCCCGTTCGCGACCGGCTCGACACGGTTGAACGCGAGATCCCCCGCATCATCCTGTCGGAGTTTCCTGCCATTCAGGAAGTGAGCGACTACCTGGCCCGTGCCAGGGGGAAGCTCTTCCGCCCGACGCTCCTCCTTCTATCCAACAGCGTCGGGGATCGGCCGACGGAGCGGGCACCGACGCTCGGGGCGATCGTCGAGCTCGTCCACCTGGCCACGCTGGTCCACGATGACGCGGTCGACCATTCGATTCTGCGGCGCGGCATGCCCACGGTGAATGCCCTGTGGAACCACCAGTCGGCCATCATCATGGGCGACTACCTGTACAGCCGGGCCGTCACGGAGCTGGCGGACTTCGGTCGGACCGACCTGATCCAGGTCCTTGCCGGTGCGGCCAACGAGATGAGCGTCGGGGAAATGCGACAACTGGTGTCTGCCGACGCGCTGAATTTCGACGAGGAGGACTACTACCGCCTCATCCGGGCGAAAACGGCCTCCCTGATGTCTGCCGCGTGCGAGATGGGTGCCATGACCGGAGACGCGAGGTTCCGGGAGCCCCTGGCCCGGTATGGGCACCTCATCGGCATGGCGTTCCAGATCGCGGACGACCTGCTCGACTACACGGCGAGCGAGGCGGCGACCGGTAAGCCGACCGGTCACGACCTACGGGAGCACAAGATGACCCTCCCGCTGATCGCGGCCATGACACGGATGGGTCGCACCGCTCGAGGCGAGGTCGAGAAGTTCTTCGCGGATCCGGAGCCCACGCAGGACGGGATCGACCGGATCATCGCCCTGAGCAACGAACACGATGGCGTCGAGGTCGCCCGCGCTCGCGCCGACGAGTTCGGGAGTCGAGCGGCAGAAGCCTTGCAAGGGCTCCCGCGATCGGAAACGACCGCGGCTCTCGAGGCCGCGGTTCCCTATGTGGTCGACAGGAGGCGCTGAATGCTGGGAGGCGGAAGGAGGCGGGCACTGCCTCGACTGGTGTGGGCCGCCATCATCGGCCTGTTCCTGGGCGCGCTGTTCACGCAGTTGGCGATCCGCTACCTTCCCGATACCGCGACCCGGCAGTTCCTCACGACATCGGTTTCGGCCTCCATCGGACCGCTGGGGATCGACCTCGTCGCCATTGCGTTCGTCATCGGGCCACTGGTTCTCAATCTGAACGCATTGAGCGTGATCGGGGTACTGTTGGTCGCGCTCATCATGCGTTCATGGTGGTTCTAGAATAAAGGGGTCGTCATCATGCCATTCGGTAGCGTCGGCATCTGGGAAGTCGTGCTGATACTGGCCGTGCTCCTGCTCGTCTTTGGCGCCAAGCGACTGCCCGAGATCGGAAGCGCGCTCGGCAAGGGGATCCGGGAGTTCAAGGGCTCGATCAAGGAGATCGAGGGTGAGATCTCCAGGCCCGCCGATCGAGGGGAGCTGCCCCGGTCCGAGGTTCCGCGCCACGAAGCGCCGCGGCAAGAGGCTTCGCGCTACGAGGCGCCCCGGCACGAGACCCGTCCGGAGGAGCCGACACAGCAGCGGGAGCCAGTACCGCCGTCGGACGAGCACGCCCGGCCCGACGAGCGCTGATCTGGCCTTCGGCTAGATACTGGAACGGCGTCACCCGCGATTACCGCTGCGGGTGACGCCGTTTCTGCAGGACGCTCGGAAGGCCAGGTCAGGGTCCGGTGGCGGCCCCCCTCTGGAGGACGCGATCGCGCTGATCGACGATCCGGGCCTCTTCACGTAACCCTTCCAGGTACTGGTTGATGCGCTGGCTCTGGAGGGCACCGATCAACTGTTGGCGTTGCATGTCGACCTGCTCCTCCCACGCAGCCCGATCGGCCTCCGTCCGGTTTAGCACCTGGACGATGAAGAAGGCGTCGGGAGTGGAGAGCAGCGTGCTCGTCTGGCCGATCTCCAGGCCGAACGCTGCCCCGATGGCGGCATTGGCCTGACCGATCCCAGGCACAAAGTCCAACCGCGTGAAGGGTCCAGCCGATTCGACGCTCAGTCCGGCCTGTGCCGCGGCGTCCTCGAGCGTGGCCCCCGCCTGGATGCGGTCCACGGTCTGTCGCCCGATGTCCCGGGTTCGCTCCCGCTGGGCCTGCCGGACGAGGATCGCACGTACAGATGGGCGCGCTTCGTCCAGCGTCAGGGTCCGGGCGTCCTCCCGGGAGATCAGCTCGACGATGTAGAAGTACCGCTCGTTCTCGAGGATCGGGCTGGCCTCATCCGGCGAGGGCTGCTCATCGAAGACCCACTCGACCGCCGCGTCCACCGGTCCCACGCCGGGCAACGTCGGCAGGACGGGCGTGAGTTCGGTGCTGCGAACCCGGAGCCCCAGCTCCTCCGCCGCGGCCGTCAGGGACATCCGCTCGGACAGGACCTCCAGTGAGTCGACCCGGGCAAGCATGGCGTCCTCGCTGTCGATCGTCCGTTGGACGGGCAGCAGGATGTGGGAGACGTCCGCATCCTCGTCCGTGCGGCGGTCTACGCGGATCAGATGGTAGCCGAAGTCGGTGAGGACCGGCTCGGTGACCTGACCGATCGGAGCCTGCCATACCGCCGCCTCGAAGGGTGGCACGGTCTGGTTCCGGCGGATCGTGCCCAGCGCTCCACCCTGATTGGCCGAACCCCGATCCTCGCTCTCTCTCGCTGCGGCATCGGCGAAGTCGGCCCCATCCAGGATCTCCTGGCGCAGCTCTCGAGCTTGCTGGAGCACCGCGGCGGTGTCCGCCGCCGTTGGCGCCTTGTCCACCGAGACGACGCGGACCTCCGCGCGGGCCGGCCGCTCGAACTGGTCCCGATTCTGGTTGTAGTACGTCGCGATCTCGCGCTCGGCGACCGTCACGTCGGCTTCGGGGACAACCTGTCGCGGGTCGAGACGTATGAAACGGGCGGTCGCCGTCTCGTGTTGCTCCCGATAGTGATGCCACAGCTCGCCGTCGGTCACCACGACCGACGCGGTGATCTGCTGGAACAGCTTGCTGCGGGGGATCATCCGCCGATAGTACATCTCCAGGTCCATCAGCAGCTGGGGGTCGACCCCCGGCGAGCGGAGGAACTGGTGGTACCGATCGAGGTCGAACTGGCCGTCGGTCTGGAAGGCCTCGTGCTGGTAGAATTCGGGCGGCGGCAGGTACAGCGCCGCCTCGCGGATCTCCTCATCGGTCACCCGGATCCCGCGGCGTCGGAGCTCCTGGTTGATCAGTCGGTCCGTGACGATCTGCTCCCACGCCTCGTCTTCGATTTCCCGGTTCTCCGCGGACGAGATGGCGCCGGTCTGCTCCTGCCGCTGCTGATACAGCGTGCGGTACGTCTGCGTGAATTCCGCGTACGTGATGGACGAGCCGTCCACACGTCCGAGCTCTCCCCCCGTCATGCCTTCGGCGCTGCCGCCGCTGGCGTCCATCCCCCACTCGAACACCATGAGCGCCACGAATGCGATCACCGTGATCAGCATGATCCATTTCGTGTTCTCACGCATCTGCCGCATCACCATACGCGCTGCACTCCTCCGATCGAGCCTGTTGCCGTGGCCATAACCGACTCAACATACCGACGGGCAGCCTGCCCTTCAACCTGACGCCCCGGCGCGTGCGTGCGTGTGCCGGCAGTTGATGGCTTGGACCGCCGGGAGCCGTGCCGAACCCGCGTTGACAGTCTCCGCCGCACGCTCCTATCTTCTTCCGCTCACCTTTGTTCCTTGCCAGTCGCGTCCCCAGGAGCGGTTGATGCCCGACGCGCATCGCGAAGACATCGTCAAGCTCGAGAGCCTCTACGCGGAGCACCCGGAGGGGCGAATCTTCACCCATCTCGCCGAGGCCTACCGGAAGGCGGGTGAGCTCGACAGGGCCGCGGAGGTGCTGCAGGAAGGCCTGCAGAGACACCCGGATTACTCCAGTGCCCACGTGGTGCTTGGGCGCGTCCTGGCCGATCAGGGGAAGTCCGGGGAAGCGACCGCCGCGTTTCAGCGCGTCCTGGAACTCGATTCGCACAATCTCGTTGCGCTGCGCGGTCTGGGCGATCTGGCGCGCGGGGAGGGTCGGGAGGCCGATGCCATCGGCTACTACGCCCGCCTCCTGGACGTGGAGCCCGCGGACGACCAGGTCCGGCAGCTTATGGACTCGCTCACGGCTGAAGATGCCGCGCAGGCGGCGCCACCCGCGGACTCCGAGGCCGACGCCGGTGAGCGGGCCGCCGACGAGCCCTGGGGCACCGGACTGGACGCCGAAGCGTCCGAATCCGAGCCGTGGGCCGCATCCGGCGAAGCGGCTGAAGAGGCCGAGCCCTGGTCGGCCGCGGCGGAAGAGGAGCCGGCAGACCCCTGGGCAGCGTCGGGCAACGAAGACCGTGAGGCCGAGCCCTGGGCCGCTCTGGACGATGATGACGGCACGTTCGAGCCCTGGGCATCGTTGGACGAGTCCGCCGAGGAGGAGCCCGCGGGGCATGAGGGCGCGGCGGATGAGGACGTGGCGGATGAAGGCGCCGAGGAGATGGCCGGCGCGTCGACGGATCTGGAAGCAGGCGACTGGTCGTCGCCGGAGCAGGATGTAGGATCGGAGCATTCGGCGGACGAGTGGTCGGAGACGGAGCAGGAGGACCCGCCCAGCATGGCTCCGGGCGTGATGACCGAGACGATCGCGCAGGTCTACGCCCGCCAGGGATTGTACGACCGCGCAGCCGACGTGTACCGCCAGCTGCTTCGGGAGCGCCCCGACGATCAGGAGCTCCGGTTCAGGCTGGACGAGATGGAGCAGCTCTCCTCGTCACAGTCCTCAATCGAAGGCCTCCAGTCAGTGGACTTCGACGGGGCGGATGCCGATACCGAGCCGTTGCCCGGACTGGAGGCGACCGACGCCGACGCGGAGGCAGGCCTGTCCCGGGAGCCGCTGCCGCCCCAGTCTCAGCCGGAGCCGTGGGACGCCGATACATCCTACGACGACTGGCTGCCGCCCGGGGAGGGCGGGCTCGGCCCGTCCGACGAGGAAGCCGGCGCGGAGGAAGACTCGGTCTGGGTGGGTGGCGACTGGACCGACACCACCGAGGACACGCCATACGCGTGGACGGGTTCCGACGCCGAGGCCGAGGAGGACTCGTCCCCACCGATCGGCTCCTACTTCCGCTCCCTGCTCGGCTGGGCACCTGGCGCGCGCGAAGAGGTCGAGGGCGACCAGGAGGGCGAGGAGGGCGAGGAGGGCCAGGAGGGCCAGGAGGCGGTGGAATCGGCCGACTTCGGCGAGCCCGACGAAGACGAGCGGGTCAATGAAGTGAATCCGGTCTACGAAGTGGAGCAGTTCGATGAAGGGGCGGGTGACAGCTGGGCGTCGTCCGAGTCCGCGCCGACAGAAACGGCTGAACCGACCGACCCCGGTGCGGACGAGGATGACGACGACCTGGACACGTTCCGTTCGTGGCTGGAGAACCTGAGGCGGTGAGGCTGGAGGTCATCCACGGGCCGAACCTGAGTTTGCTTGGGCAACGAGAGCCAGCCGTGTACGGGCGGCTTGACCTGTCGGAGGTCGACGCGGCCATCCGTGCGGAGGCGGAGGCGCTCGGCGTGGAGGTTGGGGCGTTTCAGTCGAACCACGAGGGCGCGCTCATTGACCGGATCCACGAAACGGCAGGTTCGGCGGACGCGTATGTCGTGAACGCTGGCGGCTATGCGCACACGAGCGTGGCGCTGCGGGATGCCCTGGTCGCGGTGGGGCGCCCGTTCGTAGAGGTGCATCTGAGCAACGTGCATGCGCGGGAGCCGTTCCGACACGTGTCGTTGCTCGCGCCCGTGGCACTGGCGACCGTCGCGGGATTCGGCGCTGGGAGCTACACGCTCGCACTGCGAGGGCTGGTGGAACACCTGGAGCCATCGAGAGGGAGATGAGACGTGGCCAGAGCACGTGAGCAGGCGGCGGCAGACCCGGGCGAGGACACGCGCGAGAAACGTGCGGGCGGTGGCGCCCCGGACATGGCGGATCTGGAATACGTGAAGGGTCTGATCGAGGCGGTCGATTCGAGCGGGATCGACTCCCTCGAGATCACCCGGGCCGGCACCCGGCTGAAGATCTCCAAGACCCCGCCTTCCGGTGCCGGCGCGACCTACTATGCGACCCCTCCTGCGTTCCAGGCCGCCACGTCTCCCTATCCGAATGCGGGGCCGCAAACCGTGCCGGCGGCGGACACCACCCCGTCCTCCGGAGGGTCGCCGCCCGCGGGTGTGTCGGATGCCGCGGGCGCCGCAACGGAAGAGGCCAAGGCTTCCGGCCTCGTCGACGTGCGGTCGCCGATGGTCGGAACGTTCTACGAGGCGCCCGCGCCGGAGGCCCCTCCGTACGTGGAGGTGGGGACCCGGGTAACGAAGGGTCAGACCCTCTGCATCCTCGAGGCCATGAAGCTCATGAACGAGCTGGAGTCCGAGGTGGAGGGTGTGGTCCGACAGGTGCTCGTGGACAACGCCGAGCCCGTCGAGTACGGGCAAGTGCTCTTTCGTATCGATCCCAACGGCTGACGGATGTTTCGCAAGGTACTGATAGCGAACCGCGGTGAGATTGCGCTGCGGGTGATTCGGGCGTGCGGTGAGCTGGGAATCCGGACGGTGGCCGTGTACAGTGAGGCGGACCGGGAATCCCTCCACGTGCGCTTCGCCGATGAGGACGTGTGCATTGGCCCGCCCGCGTCGCGGGAAAGCTACCTCAACATCCCACGCATCATCGCCGCCGCGGAGGTCACGGGAGCCGAAGCCATCCACCCCGGATACGGGTTCCTGGCGGAGAACGCGGAGTTCGCGGAGATCTGCGACCATTCGGAGCTGGTCTTCATCGGCCCGTCCGCCGAGGCCATCCGTCGCATGGGCGACAAGGCGGCTGCGCGGGAGACGATGATCCGGGAAGGCGTTCCGGTGGTTCCCGGCAGCGACGGTGCGATAGACGATCCCGCTCATGCCCAGAAGATCGCCCACGACATCGGGTTCCCGGTGCTGATCAAGGCGGCGGCGGGTGGAGGCGGCAAGGGCATGCGCGTGGCGCCGGACGAGGCGTCGTTCGCCAGGGCGTTCCAGGCGGCGCAGAACGAGGCGCAAGCCGCGTTCGGCGATGGCACCGTGTATCTGGAGAAGTATCTGGCCCGGCCTCGCCACGTGGAGATCCAGGTGCTGGGCGACAAGCATGGTCGGGTGTGCCATCTAGGCGAGCGGGAATGCTCGATCCAGCGGCGGCACCAGAAACTGATCGAGGAGTCGCCCTCCCCCGCGGTGTCGCCGAAGCTGCGGGAGAAGATGGGCGCGGCCGCGGTGAAGGCGGCGAAGGGCATCGGATACCACTCCGCTGGCACCGTCGAGTTCCTGTTGGACGAGGATGGTCGGTTCTACTTCATGGAGATGAACACGCGGATCCAGGTCGAGCACCCGGTAACGGAGCTGGTCACCGGGGTGGACCTGATCAAGGAGCAGATCCGGGTGGCGGCGGGCCATCGGCATTCGTTACCCGACCGCGAACCCGTCACCCTGAACGGCCATGCCCTCGAGTGTCGGATCAACGCGGAGGATCCGGCGAACAACTTCAGGCCGAGCCCGGGCCAGATCACGATCTGGCACGCGCCAGGGGGGCCGGGTGTCCGGGTGGACTCGCACGCCTATCAGGGATACCGGGTCCCCCCGTATTACGACTCGCTTCTCGCGAAGCTCATCGTCCACGGCCGGGATCGGGCGGAGTCGCTGGTACGGATGCGGCTCGCCCTCGAGTCGTTCATCGTCGAGGGCGTCCATACCACGATCCCCTTCCTCCTGGAGCTGTTGCACGACCCCGCCGTCATCGCCGGGGACGTGGATACCAAGTTCCTGGAGCGGCGGATGGCCGAGCAGGCCGCTCAACGCGCGACCACATGAACCTGGACGTATTCTTCACTCCCGGCGAGCTGGCGGGCGTGGAGCTACCGGAGCGGGTGGTCGTGGTCGATGTGCTGCGTGCCACCAGCACCATCGTGGAAGCGCTGCATAACGGAGCTCGCGCCATCATGCCCGTGGCGACGGTGGATGAAGCGGCGCGGATCGCCCAGAACATCGGGCGTGACTCGGTGCTTCTGTGCGGCGAGCGGAAGGCGCAACCCATCGAGGGGTTCGACCTGGGCAACGCGCCGCCGGAGTTCACCCGGGACCGGGTGCGCGACAAGTCGCTGGTCATGACCACCACCAATGGGACCGGCGCCTTCCTCTCCGTAGCGGAACGACGGGGGCCCGGCGATGCGGAGGCCAGGGTTGTCCTGGCGGCTTCGTTCCTGAACCTGTCAGCGATCACCAAACGGCTTGATGACGCGGGCGGCGCCGTCGCGGTCGTGTGCGCGGGTCGTGCGGGCCGGTTCGCACTGGAAGACGCGGTGTGCGCTGGGGCCATCGTTCGAGGCCTCGAGGAGTTGGGCGGCAGCCATACGCTGAACGACGGCGCGGCCGCGGCCCGCACGCTCGCAGGGCACCACGGCGGCGATCTCGAACGGATGCTGGAACTTACGGCTGCGGGGCGCCATCTTACGGGCATAGGACGGGGCGACGACCTGGCGTTCTGCGCCACGATCGATCGTACCGATGCGATCCCCCGGTTTCGGGACCGGAAGATCACCCTGGAGTAGCATGGCCGAGAAGAAGCCGGATCTGCTGACGGAGCGACAGCGCCACGATCTGCTGGGGCTCTCCCTTCTCCTGCTGGCGATGTTCGCTGCGCTCAGCCTCATTCCTGCCGCCGTCCTCGGACGAGAGCCGACCCCGGACGGGGCCGCCAACCTCATGGGCGTGATCGGCACCATATTCGCCGAGGTCGGAGGGACGCTCCTCGGCGCCGGCCTGTACGTGGTGCCCGCCATCCCGCTCCTCGGCGCAATGGCCGCGTTCGGCCTCCGCCGCGAACTCGCCCTCCGGTGGGGCGCACTGGCGGTCGTCCTGGCCCTGCTGATCCCTGTGGGCATGGCCGTGACCGACCCGGCCGGACCGTCCGGATCGGTCCGGGCCGGGTGGTTCG
>CAYXJH010000029.1:0-18595 GCA_964465415.1 uncultured Gemmatimonadaceae bacterium | reverse complement strand
CTGGATGGCCCTCGGCGTAGCCAGGGGCGCCACCCGCAGCCGGAGTCGCGACATCGCCGCGAGCACGCCGGCGATGGAATACTCGATGATCTCGCCCTCCGGGACGTCGTACGCCAGCCGCGACGGCTGGGCCGCCAGGGCCTGGATCGGCGGTGGGTCGGCGGGCTCGCTGCCGGGCGCGGGCGGGGGGTCACCCGCCCGGTAGAACGCCCGCTCGCCGAGGTGCTGGAAGGAGAACCGGATCTCGAGCCACGCGCCGGAGCTCGTGGGGACGAGGCACGGCGCGTCGTCCACGGTCTGGAGCTCCAGGTCGAAGCAGCGCGCGTCGAAGACGACCAGGTCGTCCGGACGCAGGATCCTGAACGTGTGGCTGGGTTGCGGGCTCGGTTGTGCCCCCGGTTGGGTGATCCCCGGTAGACCGCCGGGGATCCTCGCGCGACCGACAGCCGTGACGAGGCGGTCCGGGTCGGGATCGAATGCCAGCCTCGGCGGGTTGCCTTGTGGTACAGCACGTGTGCCCGACGCACCACGCCGGCGTGGCATGCGCACCTTCCCCATATGGCCGAGGGTCAGAAACGACGAACTGGGACCTTGATCTATGGGCTTCAGGACGAGGTGGCCACGGGATTGGCCATGCCGCACCGGGCACGGTGGTCGGTTCCGTGTCGTGCGACGCCATAAGATTGGACAGCGCTCCGACCCCGGTCAAGGACCGTGTCAATCAGCCGCGCGCGGATGCCGGGACTACCGCACCCGATCCATCCGCACGACGCGGTAGTAATCGGTGGGATACGCCCCGACCTGGAGCAGCACCGGACGCAGCGTCCACTGCACATGGAGTGCGTCGACGGCGGCGTCCCGCCCCGCGGTGAACCAGGCCCACTCCTCGCGCATGGCGCGGTTCCGCCAGACCACGCGGAAGGTGTCGTGGTGCCAGTGCTCGAGGTCGGCCACCATGTCGGGATCATCCCAGAGCCGGAGGACGAGTCGGTCTCCCTCGACCCGGACCTCGGCGTCGGCATAGAGGTCGTCGTGGTAGCCGCCGGCGTAGGCCGTCAGGGGGAAGGAGGGGGTGGTGCCAGCGGTGCGCGCGTCGTGAATGGAGTCACGGCGTGCCTGCGCCGCCGCGTACGCCGACTCGTACCCGCGTCGGTACAGCGCGGCCCAGTCCGGGCCGTCCATGCCCAGGTGGGCATCCAGGACCCGATTCGCCACCGCCTGCATGAGGGCGTTGAACGTGTTGGTCATGACGACCACGCCCACGTCCTCGCCCGGCATCAGGACGAGGAGCGTGTTCATGCCGTCGGTGGCTCCGCTGTGCTGCGCCACCGTCCGGCCCTGGTAGGCGCCGAGGCTCCAGCCGAGGCCATAGCCGCGCAGCGAGCCGCCCCCGAGACTGCTCCCGCCCAACGCCACCTGGATGGTGTGCATCTCCCGCATCACCGAATCGCTGAGCAGACGCCGGCCTTCCAGCACTCCGGGCTCGCCGAGATGCAGGCGCATCCACCGACTCATGTCCCGGATGCTGGTGTTGACCGATGCCGATGCCCCCACCACGTCGAAGTTGCGACGCGGGATCGGCACGACCGCCCCGTCGATCTCCTGGTGCGGCCATGCCGCGTTCTCGCCGTCGGCAATCGCGTCCACGGTCGTGTTGCTGCGTGTCATCCCGAGAGGCGCGAAGATGCGGCTGGCGACGAAGTCGTCCCAGCTCAACCCGCTGGCCGCAGCCACCACCTCACCGGCGACCATGTACATGACGTTGCTATACACGTAGCGCGACCGGAACGGCGCCTCCGGCTCGTGATAGCGCATTCGGTAGATCACCTCCGACCGGGGACGGCTCGGCAGATAGCGCAGCCGATTGCCGGTCATCCGACCGACCCCTACCTGGTGGGTCAAGAGGTCCCGGATCGTCGCGTGGCGCGTTGCCCACGGGTCCGCCAGACGGAAGTCGGGCAGGTGGTCCACCACCCGGTCGTCCCAGTGCAGACGGCCCTCGTCCACCAGGAGGCCGATCGCCGCGGCGGTCATGGCCTTCGTGGTGGAAGCCACGCCGAACAGCGTGTTCTCGTCCACGGGCCGCCGGTCCTCGAGGCCCAGCACACCGAAGCCCCGGGCGTAGACCAACGAGTCGCCGCGCACCACCCCGACCGCCATGCCCGGAATCCCCCAGCGCTCCATCTCCGTCTCGATCCAGCCGTCGATACCGGGGAACGGGTCCGACTGCGCCGGGGCGGCCAGCGGGACGGCGATCGCAACGAGGAGGACGAAGATCGACCAACGGAGACGCATGACTCAGCGGGATGACAGGTTGGATGACCAGCGTGCCGAGCGGACGGGCTCAACATACCCGCCTCGCCGTCGCTGCACCATGGCTGGTTTGGCACGCGCGCCCCGGCTATTCTTCGCCCGTCAGTTCCCGGGACGAGGCTGAATCATGATCCTTCGCCTGCTTACGCGCTGCGTCCTTCCGATTGTGACCGTGCTGGCCGTGGCCGTGGCAGTGCCCGCGGCAGCCAGCGGCCAGCAGCCGATCCGCGTGGGTGCTACGATGTCGTTGACCGGACCGCTCGCGACGCAGGGCGTGGCCGCCCGCAACGGGTACGTGCTGTGCGAGCAGCACGTCAACGAGCAGGGCGGGCTCCTGGGTCGGTCCATCCAGTTCGTCATTCACGATGACCGCTCCGACCCCGACCAGGCCGTGGAGCTGTACGAGCGGCTCATCGTCGAGGAGGGCGTGGACGCGGTGATGGGGCCGTACGGGTCGACCCATACGGAGGCCGTGGCGCCGGTCACGGAGCGCCACCGGCTGGTCCATATTTCGCCCCTCGCCGCGACCAGCTCCATCTGGGAGCAGGGCCGGCGCTATCTGTTCATGGTGCTGCCCCCGGCGGAGCTCTTCCTCGCCGGGCTGGTCGAGATGGCGGCGGACCACGGGCTCGAGCGCATCGCCATCCTCCAGGAAGACGCCCTCTTCCCCCGCGCGGCAGGCGATGGCGCCGCCGCCCTGGCGACGCAGCGGGGCATGCGCGTGGTCCTCCATGAGACATACCCGCGCGGGACCGAGGACTTCGTCGACCTCCTGCAACGGCTGGAGCAGGAGCATGCCCAGGTTCTGGGCATGGCCGCCTCGTCGCTGGGCGACTTCGTCACGGTGGTGCGCCAGATGCAGGAGCACGGCGTGGATGTGAAGATGTTCGGCACATCCGGAGCCGTCGCCGAGTTCCAGGAGGCGCTGGGCGAGGCGGCGGAGTATGTGTACGGCCTGTCGGCGTGGGAGCCCAGCCTGCCGTATCCCGGTATCCCCGAGTTCGTCGCCGCGTACGGGGCGGCGTTCGACCAGGCCCCCAGCTTCCATGCGGCCGGCGCCTACGGCAGCTGCAAGCTCCTCGTCGAAGCCGTACGACGGACGAACAGCCTGGACTCCGACGCCCTGCGGGAGGAGCTGCTGGGCTTACGCACCCGCACGATCTTCGGCGAGTTCGCGGTGGACAGGCGAGGCTACCAGGTGGCGCATCGTGGACTGTTCATCCAGTGGCAGGATGGGGAGAAGGCCGTGGTCTGGCCTGACGACGTCGCCACGGCCGAGCCGCGCTACCCGACCCCACCCTGGGACCGGCGTACACTACGCCGCTGACGGCGGGGGGGCGAAGGCGTTCCCCTTGACTGGCTCACGACGAGGTGCGGATATTCCACACCCAGCACCGCTTGGCCCCCGCGCGGGGGGCTACTCTACCCGGGAGGCCCCATGCCGTCCATACGATCGCGTTTCCTGCCGCTCGCCGTCTTCATGTTGCTGCCCCTCGCCGTCGCATGCGAGCGAGAGCCGGAGACGGAGCCGATGCCGGCCGATACGCAGCCAGCCACCGTGGAAGCTGTCGCGCCACCGGCGGAGCTCATGACCGCCATTGACCAGTACACCGCCGCGTGGAACGGGGACGATCCGGCGCGGGTCGCCGCCCTCCACACGGAAGACGCCACGGTCATCGTCGACGACGAGACGTACCAGGGCAGGGACGCGATCCTGTCCGAGTGGGCGGAGCCGGGCGTTTCTGTCGTCCGGGATCTCCAGGTAACGGAGCAGATCAACGAACGGATTGGCGACGACTACCGCTCGGCCGGCACGTACACGCATTTCGTGGACTCGCCGGACGCCGAGGCGGTCGAGGTCAGCGGACGCTACACGTTCACCTGGACGCGTGACGCGGACGGTGAGTGGAAGGTTCGCTCGGCCGAGATCCACCAGGACGTTCCCGACGAAGGCTGATCCCGAGTCGGGCTGAAAATGGACAGGGGCGGAATAGGCCGTTTCCCCACGGTCGGTTCCGCCCCTTCCCTACATACCGCCCGTGCCCTTGCCCGTAGCTTGCGCGTCGGAGGTACCCGACCACGCGAGCCAGGAGGGCACATGCCGGAGCTGAAGGACGGAGTGGCGATCGTAACGGGCGCGGCGTCCGGCATCGGACGTGCCACGGCCGAGCTCTTCGCGATGCGGGGCGCACGAGTGGTCGTCTCGGACGTCGATGACGAGGGCGGGCGGGAGACGGTACGACGCATCGAGTCTGGCGGCGGGGTCGCCGCCTACGTGCGGGCCGACGTCTCGAAGCCGGGCGATTGCGAGGGCCTGGTAGCCGGCACGATGGACCAGTTCGGCCGACTCGATTTCGCGTGCAACAACGCCGGCATCGCCGGCGAGGCCCGAGCGACAGGGGCGTACGACATCGCCGAATGGGACCACGTCCTGGCCGTCAACCTGTCGGGCGTGTTCTACTGCATGCGCTTCCAGATCCCCGCGATGATCGAGAGCGGCGGCGGCGCCATCGTGAACGTGGCGTCGATCCTGGGCGCCGTGGGCTTCGGGACGGCACCCGCCTACACCGCCGCGAAGCACGGTGTGCTCGGGTTGTCCAAGACGGCGGCCATCGAGCACGCGCCGGACGGGATCCGGGTCAACACGGTGGGACCCGCGTTCATCCAGACGCCCCTGATCGCAGAGCTGGAAAACGACCCGGCCACGCGCGACATGCTCGTATCTCTCCATCCCATCGGCCGGCTCGGCCGTTCCGAGGAGGTGGCGGAGCTCATCGTATTCCTGAGCTCCGACGCGGCGTCGTTCATAACGGGCTCCTACCACCCCGTGGACGGGGGGTACATGGCACGATAGGCGGCGGCTTGCTCCTCGGGTGCGTCCGGCCTACGTTTGGCCCTTACCCCTCCGGATCCACCGCACCCTGAGCGCAGCCATGCCCCGATCTCCGCTGCTATTGGCCCTGGCCTTCCTACCGTTCGTCGCTACCGCGTGTGCGCCCGCGTCGGCGGAGCGGACCAAGGCCGGGGTAGAGGATCCGCACCTCGCCGTGGCGCACCGGGTCCTTGCCACCACCCCGCTCATGGATGGTCACAACGACCTGCCGTGGCGAATCCGGAACTCTGCGGTCGCACCCATGGACGTGGCGGCCTACGACCTGAGGACGCGCACGCCCGGTCACACGGACATCGAGCGGCTGCGCCAGGGGATGGTGGGCGGGATATTCTGGTCGGTCTACGTGCCCGCGACGGTCTCCGACCCGGCGCGGGTCCAGCTCGAGCAGATCGACATCGCCCTGCAGGTCATCGATCGGTACCCGGACGTATTCGAGCTGGCCCTCACCGCGGCCGATGCCGAGCGCATCTTCCAGGACGGGCGGATCGCGTCCATGCTGGGCCTGGAGGGAGGGCACGTCATAGAGAACTCGCTGGGCGCGCTCCGAGCCTATTACGCTCTGGGTGCGCGGTACATGACGCTCACCCACAACGCCCACACCGACTGGGCCGATTCTTCGCGACAGCCGCCGACCCACGGCGGGCTCACCGGGTTCGGGCGGGAGGTGGTGCGGGAAATGAACCGCCTCGGGATGCTGGTCGACCTCTCCCACGTGTCGGAGCAGACCGCGCTCGACGCGTTGGACGCGAGCGAAGCGCCGGTCATCTTCTCCCATTCGGCCACGTACGGCGTGGCGGCGAACCCGCGCAATGTGACCGATGAAGTGCTCCGCCGGATGCCGGAGAACGGGGGTGTCGTCATGGTGACGTTCGCGGCGAGCCACGTGAACGAGGACGTCATGCGTTGGAGGCCCGCGCCGGACGAATGGGTCGGGCCTGTGCCGGTGGCCACGCTCGCGGATGTCGCTGACCACTTCGACCATGCGCGCGATGTGGCCGGGATCGATCATGTCGGGATCGGTAGCGACTACGATGGTACGCTTGTCCCCCCCGAGCTTGGCGATGTGTCCACCTTCCCGGACCTGCTGGCCGAGCTGTCGCGCAGGGGGTGGTCCGAGGGGGACCTGCGTAAGCTCGCAGGCGATAACCTGCTTCGGGTCTGGCGTGATGCGGAGCGGGTGGCCGCGCGGCTGCAGCGGGAGCGGGAACCTTCGGTCGCCACGATCGACGGGCTCTAGGGCGCCGCTAGCTGGGGGCAACGGTCGCGGAAGAGTTGCAGGTCCCGCGGGTGGATGATTCCTCCCGATGTCCGGGCTGTACGACCATATTCCTCGTGCATCAGGGCTCCGGGCTCGTCCACGTGACCGAGTCCGAGAGCGTGCCCCAGCTCGTGGGCGAGAATGCGAACGAGATCGTCCGCGTCATCGAATCGGAACACCTGGATGGCCCGGCTCACCGCGCGTACGCGCTGCCCTTGCAGCCGGGCCTCTTCCCGGTACAGGGCGGACTGGACCGATTGCGACGGGAAGGCGCGGCGCATGGCCTCGACACGAAGGTTGTGCGCCTGGATAGCCTGGTTGAGGGCCGTTTGGTCGTCGTGGATCCGGCGTGCGTCCGCCTCCAGGTCACGGTGCCGCCGTTCCAACTCCGCGGATTCGACGTCCAGTGCAATCTCCCGGGCGCGCAGAACACGCACGCTATCAGACGGTGCTCCGCCCCGGTCGTTCCAATCGCGGACCGCCTGGTTGTGTCGGGCGACCCTCATCTCCAGGGCCCGGGCTCGCTCGTCGAATGCCGTCGTTTCCCGCTGGTGGTCGCGGACGCGGCGTTCGATGTCCGCCCGGCGCCCGTCGAGCGCCCGGTCCGTCGTCCGCAGGTCGGCTTCGACCCGCTGCCGCTCGTCCGCCGCGACCTGGCGGTCATCATGGACGAAGATGATGGGGAAGCCATCATCGGGGTCGTGGATGAAGAGTCGGATCCCGACGGCGTCCTCCCAGTGGGTTGCGGCTGAGCGGACCGCGGCCCGGGCGCCATCGATGGTCAGGCCGAACGCGGGGTCGATATGGTCGATGCGCCAACGGAGTGGCACCGCGCAGGGTAGCGCCGATCCCTGGGGCTCCGGATCCGCCGAAACGTCTCCCCGGCCGGCGCCAACGGTCCCGGAGCGGGTGTCGGCACGCCCGGCATCGAGGCTGCCGTAGGCGAGCCAGGCCATGAGCGCCAGCCCGGATACGGCTGCAGCAGAGGTTGCGAACAGGTTCTTCATCTCTTGTGCAATGCTGTCGCCGGACGGCTGACCAGGCAAGATCGTTGCGTTCCGGTGGGGGCGGGGCGTAGTCTTGGCCGACCTTCTGGCACGTTCGTCGCGACCGGTGACATCCATGACGAATCGACAGCCCGTGACCGCGAACGATCGATTCAAGTCGGGGTGGGACGGCCGCGTCGCCTGGTCGACGGCCGCCGCCGCCGTACTACACCTGGTCCTCTTGATGTGGTCGCCCGGCCTGCCCAGCTCGGGAGCCAGCGAATCGCGGGATCATGATCCGACCATGGAGTGGGTGGCGCTCCAGTCCAGCTCGGCCGATGCCACGTCCTACGGCGGGCCGACCACTCTGGTGTCGGGTCGCTTTCCTGCCGGGGACATGGAGACGCTCGCCCAGTTGGGCCATGAAGCCGACGAGGATGCCGACCCCGCCGTCGTGGCGACCGCGTCGAACGCTGGAACCGAAGCACTCCGCGACTACCTTCGTCGGCGGACGGAGCCGGGCGCCACGATCGTGAATCCCGCCGACGGGGCTGGTGTCGGTTGGGCCGACTCAAGTACGCGGAGTGGTCGGGCCACGGCCGAGGTGATGGTCGCTCCGGACGCCGAGCCCTCCAGCTCGACTCGACGGATCGACGCATCCGCGTCCACGACGGATGACGAGCACGGCGGGTATGGTGATAGCATGGGCCTGGACCGCCTTTCGGCCGTGGAACCCGAGCTCGCGTACTTCGCCCCTTCGCCCTGGCTCCTCATCCAGAATCCGGACGAGGTAGAGGTATTCCTGCAACGGAACTTTCGCCAGGCGAACGAGGTGCGGGGGACCGTGAGCGTCGCCTTGTGGATCGATGACCGGGGATCCGTTGAATGGGCGGAGATCAACCGATCCAGCGGGCTGCCGGACGTGGATGAATCCGCCCTCGTGCTGTTCAGCCGCATCGCAAGCTACCGGCCGGCGCGAGAGCACGGCGTGCGAGTGCCTATCGCGGTCATATTCTCCCTCACGCTGCCGTTATAGCCATGAATGGGTTGCGGGTCGCCGGGCTGGTAGCGGCGAGCTCCGCTGCGCTCGTGGCGGTAGCGTGCGCGAAGCCGGTCGACCGGCCGCCGGGCCCCGTCGTCTCACCCACCGGGATCTCCTTCGACGCCGGAGT
Organism: uncultured Gemmatimonadaceae bacterium; assembly: GCA_964465415.1. GTDB lineage: Bacteria > Gemmatimonadota > Gemmatimonadetes > Longimicrobiales > RSA9 > SLCC01. The sequence continues at coordinate 9,973 of CAYXJH010000029.1, read as the reverse complement.
CCCGCCCGTCGAGACCCGGTACTCCCAGACTGCATCCCTATACCTGCGTTCCAATCGACCGGAGCGCACGCTCGACCTCGCGCAGGACGGGATCGCGGCGGAACCGTCGAATCCGATCCACTGGTACCTGGCGGGTTTGGCGCTGGTGCGCATGGACCGGTACCCCGAGGCCGACTCCATGCTGGCCGAGGCCCAGCGTCGGTACCCTGCGTACGAGCTCCAGGTCGAACCGGTCCGAGAGGCGGCCTGGGCGGACGCCTTCAACCGTGGCGCCGAGGCTTACCGGGCGGGTCGGCCGGGGGATGCGCTCGTGGCGTGGTCCGCGGCGGCCGCCATCTCCGATTTGCGCCCGGAAGCCCATGTGAACCTGGCCGCGCTGTACCATGACGCTGGTCGACACGATGAGGCCATTGAGCTGTACCGCCGTGCCCTCGAGGGACTCGATCGCCGCCCGGTGAGCCGTGTACTCGATGACGATGCGGTCCGACGTCGGGAGGCGGACCGGGACCGGACCGAGGAACGGCTCGTCGAGCTGCTGCTCGTCACGGGCCGCGGCGCGCAGGCGGAGTCCATCCTCAGGCAGCGCTTGGAGCGGTATCCGGATAACGTGCCGGTCCGGCAGCAGCTGGCCGCAGCGCTGGTCGCGTCGGGCAGCTCCGATGAGGCCCGGGCCGTGTACGGAGCGCTGCTGGTCGATGGCCGGCTCGATGGGCCCGGATTGTTCAGCGTGGGCGTCGCCCTCTTCCGCTTGGAGGATTATCCCGTCGCCGCGACGGCATTCCGGCGGCTTACCGAGCTCCGACCGCATTCCCGTGACGCCTGGTTCAACTATGCGAACTCGCTGTTCGCCGCCGGAGACTGGCAAGCGCTCGCCCAGGTCGGGGACCGTCTCGTGGAGCTGGACCCGCTGAATGAGAACGCCGCGCTCATTACCGCTCGCGCATACCTGGAGCTGGGCGACGAGGCGGCGGCCCGGGAACGACTCGACCGGATCGAGGCCGCCCCGGTCCATGTGGACGCCCTGGCCGCACGCACGCTTCCCGCCGGCACGGGCATTCAAGGCCGGATTATCGGGAACCGGTCGGAGACGGGTCGGCACGTGCGGCTCCGTTTCGTATTCTACGACGATCGTGACGAGCTGGGCTCTGAGGTCGTAGACGTCGAGGCGCCGCCACCGGGAGAGAGCCGTGCCTTCGACGTGCTCTATCCGGCCCGGGTGATCGCCTACAGGTACGAGCTGATCCCCTGATCCGACGCACCCGCCGTTTCGGGCTCAGCGGGCTTGACCAACCGACCTTACCAGCGCCGGGACCCGTAGGCCGGCCGGGTCCGCCAGGCTCCGCTCGCTCGAGCCCGCCACATCCAATAACGCGACTCGTGCGTTGACACCTGATCGGTCGCTGGTTACGCTCCCGCCATTCCCGAGAGCCAACCTGATGATGGACACGAGCAAAGGTTTCGTGGGCCGGTCGCCGCCGTCCAACGACGCGGATCCGGGTCTCATGGCACGGATGGCGGCGGGCGATGTGGGTGCGCTCGATCTCCTGATCGACCGTCACTGGACCGCCGTGGCCGACTTCGCGGTGCGCTCGACCGGCGATGCGGACGAGGCCGAGGACCTTGCCCAGGAGGCGTTCATGGCACTCTGGGCGGGGCGCGGGGGGTGGACGGCGGACACCCGGCCGAAGGCCCTGCTCCTTCGTATGGTCAGGAACCGCATCATCAACGAGGACCGGTCGCGGCACGTCCGGCGCCGGTCGGAGACGAGGATTCGACGGATCGAGACGGCACGACGCCCACCCGACCCGGCCCAGACGTTCGAGGGACAAGAGCTGGAGCGGGCGTTCCGCGAAGCGATGGAGTCCATGTCGCCCCGCCGCCGCGAGGTCTTCGAGATGGCCCGGTTCCAGGGACTTTCCTACGCCGAGATCGCGGACATCCTGGGCACGTCCCCCCAGACGGTGGCAAATCAGATGAGTGCCGCGCTTCAGATACTGCGTGAGACCTTGAAACCCTTCGACTCGGACCGGACCCACACCGCATCCTGACCCGTCCGCCCGTCCGTCCATAGTAGAAGCAGGCCTTTCGGGTGATCCCTGTCTGAGAGCCGCCGTCCACGCAGAGGAGAGGTCCGCATGGCTCCGATTTCACCGACCCGGAAACGAGTCGGACTCGTCCTTGCCGCCCTGACCATCGTAGCGACCGCGTTCTCGGTGTTTCCCCTTTCTGCCCAGGACAGTCCCGGCTTCGTCCTGGTCATACACGGGGGAGGTGGGGTCATGCCGCAGGCCGAGATGTCGTCCGAGCTGGAGTCGGAGTACCGGGCGGCTCTGGCTGACGCGTTGAAAGCAGGACACACGCTCCTCCGGGAGGGTCGCACCGCCGTCGACGCCGTGGAAGCGGCCATCCGCGCAATGGAAGACTCGCCGCTGTTCAACGCCGGCAAGGGCGCGAGCTTCAACATCGACGGCTACAACGAGCTCGACGCCTCGATCATGGACGGAAGCACGCTGGACGCGGGCGCCGTGGCGGTGGTCAGGAATGTCCGCAACCCGATCACGCTGGCCAGGCTGGTCATGGAGCGGTCCCCTCACGTGCTGATGGCAGCGGAAGGGGCCGAGCGGTTCGCCCGGGATCAGGGCCTCGAGCCCGTGCCGCCCCACTACTTCTGGACGCAGCGCAGATGGGACGCGTTGCAGCGCCGGATCGAGCGGGGAGCCGTGTACGGCGAGCCGGTCGCGGCCGCTGACCCGGTCCCTCACGAGCTCTTCGGGACCGTCGGCGCCGTCGCGCTGGATACCCATGGAAACCTGGCTGCGGGCACGTCGACCGGAGGGCGGGTGGGCAAGCTTGCCGGCCGGGTCGGGGACTCCCCGATCATCGGGGCCGGGACATACGCCGACAACGCCACCGCCGCCATCTCATCCACTGGCCTCGGCGAATACGTGCTCCGGGTGCTCGGTACCAAGAGTGTGACCGAGCTGATGGCACACCGGGGCCTGGCGCTGGACGATGCAGTCGAGCAGGTCCGCCTCCGAATGGCGGAGATGGGTGGCAGCATCAGCATGGTGGCGGTGGATGCCTCCGGTACCATCTCAATGCGGTACAGTGGTGACGGCATGTTCCGCGGCTACGTGCGCGAGGACGGGAACGTCGTCGTGCGGATCTACGAGGACTGAGAACCGCATGCCCCGCTCCAGACGCTACCTGTGGCTCATGGCCGCGGCGCTGCTTTCGCCGCTGCTGATCGCCGGGCTACTGGTCGGGAGTCGGGACCGAGAGGATTCGTCTACCGCTTCACCCGAAGCGGTGCTCGAGCACGCGGCGTTCCTGAGCCGCACGGGTCAGCAAGAGGTTGCGGCGCTCCTGCTCCGAAGGGCCCTCGCCGTACATCCCGACCATCCTGGGTTGCATTTCCGGTTGGGTTACGTGTTGCGATACGCAGGGCTGCTCGATGAGTCGATCATGGCCTACCGCCGCGGCCTGGAGCTGGATGACAGCCCCGCCGCGCGGGTGAGCGCCGAGGGCCAGATCGCGAAATCGCTGGTCTATCTGGGCGACTACTCGGGCGCCCTCGCGCTCCAGGAAGGGCTGCACACTCACCTGGCCGCCGTCGGTCGGGTGGCGGACGATAAGATGCTGTTCTACGAAGGCATCATGCACCTCTACGCAGGCGACCCGCATCGGGCCATCGCCCGGTTCGACGCGGCCCTGGAGGTGGATCCGGCGAGCCTCTGGACCGCGTTCGGCCAGGCGTACCGTCTCGCCGCCACGGGCGACACCGCCCGGCTGGCCGCCCTCGCCCGGGAGCTGGTGACCCGGAACGTGGCCGACGGCGAGCGACACTATCGCCTCGTCCATTTCCACGCGCTGGCCGGAGAAGGGCGGGAAGCGATCGCCCGGCTGCGGGCCGCCCACGAAGCCGGCTTCTTCAACTACCCCTACATCCAGGACGACCCGCTCACGGAGTCGCTTCGCGACGTGCCCGGCTTCGACGAAGCGGTGGCCGGCATACGAGCCCGCCATGAAGCGTTTCGGGCGCGATGGTATAAGTACGATGCTGGGGTGATACCTCCTTGACGGGGCGGGCGATCGGGCGCCGCACCGAGCACACCGGGACCGGGATCGATGAGACACAGTACCGATATGGATGAGCTGATCGTCCGGGAGCTCCAGGGTAGGGCTACCCAGACCGAGGCTCGCACGCTGGCCGCGTGGCTCGAGGCGGCCCCGGAGAACCGGGCGTATTTCGACCAGCTGCGCAGAGTCTGGGAGACCGCGGCTGCGGTAGCGCCGACGGGCGAGCTGGCGCCGCGACCGCGGGCGACGGACCTCGTACGGCGGCATGCAGCCGAGGATGCCGATGCCGTCCTCCCCACGCGTGACGGACGGCGTTTCGGCATACGCTGGTACGGGCCGTTGGCGGCCGCGGCGGTCATGGCGGGGTTGGTCCTCGGCGTGGGTCTGCTGACCAGGGACACGGCTGGACCGCAGATGGTATTCGGAGCGGCCGAGTTCTCCACCGGTCCGCGGGAGCGGGTGACGGTCCGGCTCGCCGATGGCAGCATCGTGCGCCTCGGCCCCAGCAGCTCTCTACAGCTGGACGGGTCCGAGGGAAAGCGCAATGTGTGGCTCGAGGGCGATGCGTTCTTCGCGGTCGCGCGCCACGAAAACGCGCCGTTCATCGTGCGGACCCGCGTCGGCACCGCCCACGTCCTGGGGACCCGGTTCGACCTGCACGCAAGGGACGAGAACCTGCGGCTCGTGGTGGTGGATGGGCGAGTCCGGGTCGCGTCGGGAACCACAGGTCAGCATGCCGAGGACGTCGGCCCGAACGAGATGAGCCACATCATCGAAGGGGGCCGCCCGTACGTGAGTCAGGTCCCCGACGTCTACGCGCTGCTGGACTGGATGAAGGAGGCGCTGGTCTTCCAGGCCACTGGTCTGGACCGCGTCGCCGAGGAGCTCGAGTACCGCTACGGCGTCCCGGTCGAGGTGGTCAGTCCGAACCTCGCGGGCCGCACCATAACCGCCTGGTTCACCGACGAGCCGCTGGAAGTGGCCGTGACCGTCATATGCCGCGTCGCCGAAGTCCGCTGCGAAGTCTCCGAGTCCGGTGTCCGCATCGGCCTCTGATCCGAAGTCATAGATCCGTCGAGCGAACTTGAAGGGCGGGGCTCCGATGGCACGCGGAGCCCATGGCCCGGCCTCCACCAGAGGCCTGGGGGACGTGCCCGTCGCCAGGAGCGAACCATGTACCGAACGTGCGGGACCCTGATTCTGATTCTCGCCGTCTGCGGCTTCATACAGCCGCTCTCCGGCCAGCACAGGAACGTCGCCCTGGCCGGGCCAGGCACGACGGCCGATAGCAACGCCAGTCTCCTGGAGCGCCCCGCTGCGCTCGACGTGGATGGCGTGACCCTGAGCGCGGCCCTGACACGGCTGGGGTACACCACCGGGATCGCCTTCGCCTTCAGCCCGAGCCTCATCCCGGCGCAGCACCTCGTCAAGTGCGAGTGTCGTGACGCCACGGTCCGGGAGGCGTTGGACCGGATCCTGGACGGCACCGGCCTCCGGTATGCCCTGCTCGGTGATCAGGTGGTGGTCGAGCGTCCCAGGATTGAAGAACCGACCCTGCCGAGCCTGCCCGTCGACCTCGCCGTGCCTATCCTGGCGATGGAGATGGCCCCGACCTACAACGGCTCGTTGTCCGAGGTGGCGCTCACCGGCAGTGTGATCGGGCGCGTGACCGACGCCCAGTCCCTCGAGCCCCTCGCCGGCACACAGGTCGCCATCACGGCGCTCGGCATTGGGACCATCACCTCCTCCGCAGGCCGCTTCACGCTGACCGGCGTGCCCGCCGGCACGCACACCGTCTCCATCCAGCGGCTCGGCTACCGCGCCGCCGAGGAGAGCGTCGTCGTAACCACCGGGGCCACCGCAAGCCTGGACGTGTCGCTCCGCCACGAAGCGCTCCAGCTGGACGCCATTGTGGTTACGGGCACGGGCCGCGAGGTCCGGACACGGGAGATGGGAACGTCGGTTGGCCAGGTGCGAAGTGCAGAGTTTCAGAACGCGCCCGTTCGCAACCCGGAAGACATCCTGATGGGGCGACAGCCAGGCGTGACGGTTCAGCTACGAAGCGGGCAGCCGGGATCGATGGGTCACATCACTCTCCGGGGCGCGACCAGTACGTCCGCAACCCGCAACCAGCCGCTGATCTACGTGGATGGCGTTCGGATCTATAGCCACGGGCTGGCCGGTGCTCAGAACGCAAGGCAAGGAGTGCACCCGCTTCAGAGCATTGCGGCTGCTGACATCGATCGGATCGAGGTCGTCAGGGGTGCGGCCGCCGCCACGCTATATGGAAGCGAAGCTGCAGCCGGAGTCATTCAAGTATTTACGAAACAAGGCGCGAGCGGGGCACCTGTTTGGGAGGTGGGCCTCGGAACGGGGATCAACTCTCTGGGACGTGTAGGACCCAAGAACTCTCCCACATCGTTGTACCTACGGTGCGGCGGCGAGATGACCGTGCTGAACCGAAGCACCTGGCAACCTGCTGTGATGCGAGACCCCACATGTCCATCCGGCGGGTCTTGGCTGGAGCCTGGGTCGTTGTGGAACCTGAATGCATCAGTTCGTGGCGGTGGAAACGACTTTCGGTACTATCTCTCAGCCCGGCGGAGCTATGAAGAAGGAGTCATCAAGCCAGGGCATGCCGAAGACACCGGAGTTCGCGCGAATGTGGAGTTCAGTGTGTCAGAACCCCTCACCCTCTCTCTGAACAGCGCGTATAGCACGGGTACGGTTCGCTGGATACCGGACGGAGACAGAGGCAGCGGGTTCCTGCGCAACGTAACTCGAACAACCACGTCTCATTTCCAGGATCCTGCCGAATGCATCCGGCAGGGGCTCCAAGCTGACTATTGTGTGGTTAACCATCGAAGCCTGAGCCACCAGGTCAGTCATCAATGGACCGATCACTTCACTCTCGGCGGGACGGTAAGGTGGGCCCAGAACAGCAGCCTGAACCATCGATTCACCCTCGGCTACGACTATATCCAATCTTTGGGACAGGAGATCATTCGGTTCGGGTTCCACAGGCCTGAGAGGTATCTGGGGCGGATCGTGAACGACGACCAACAAAGGGTCACATTGACCGCCGACTATGTCGGATCGTGGACCCATGGCGGACTCTTCGGAAGGGATATTGGGTCGGCGTTCTCCTGGGGATTTCAGGTTGTAGAGACGCAACTTCACGACTATTCGGTGGAAGGGAATGACTTTGCTGGACCCGGCCTTGCCACAATGGCCGATGCGGCGTCAACGCGCGTCACCGGTGACCATCAAACACGAGTTGTTAATCCCGGCTTCTTCCTCCAGGAGGCCCTGTCTTTCAATGATCGGCTGTATGTGACATTGGGCGCCAGGATCGATGGACACAGCGCATTCGGTCGCGATTTCGGTTTGCAGACATACCCGAAGATCGGCGTGTCGTATGTGATTTCCGAGCATGACTTCTGGCCCGTCCATCTGGCGGAGACGTTCCGCGTCAGAGCCGCTCTCGGGGAAGCTGGGCAGGCCCCTGGAGCATTCGATGCGACCCGCATGTGGAGTTCGCTACCCGGACCTGGCGGACAGGCCGGTTTCACGCCCGATGTCCTGGGGAATCCAGACCTTGGTCCAGAGCGGACAAGAGAGGTCGAAGCGGGATTCGAGGGCTCCACTCTCCAAGGCCGACTCACCGTTGACGTGAGCATGTATCGACAGGATACATATGATGCGCTGGTCGGCGTCGAGCCAGTCCCGAGCCTGGGCTTCCTCAGCCGTCAGCTCGAGAACATCGGACATATCCGAAATCAAGGGTACGAGATCGCAGCCACAGCCGACTTGATCCGAGCCCCGAACCTCACGTGGTCTGCCCGAACGCACTACTCCCGCAATGATAGCGAGGCCATCGATCTGGGCGGGGAGATTGCAATGAGCAGTGCGCTGCAACAGATACGCGAGGGAATTCCAGTCCCGAGCTATTATGGGCCGAGGTTGCTCAATCCGAACGAGTTCGCAGATCCCGTATATTCGGATGAACAGGAGTTCTTGGGAGCATCCTGGCCGGTCCATATCATCGGAATCGGGTCAACCGTGACTCTCGGGCAACGCCTGACGCTTGATGCCCAGGGAGAGTTTCAGGGAGGGCATTACTTGTTGAACAGTACGGGCGATAACATGGCTCGGGTTGGCGCATGGGAGCCATGCTTTGAAGCGCAGACTGCCATGGCAACCAACGATCAAGCCGTGTTGGCCAACGTGACGGCTCGCGACAGGGTACGGTGCGCCATTAGCGGAGCTCTTCAGGACCCCTATCAATGGATCGAGCCCGCGGATTTCTTCAGGCTTCGCGTAGCATCACTGACATACGAGCTTCCACAGAGGTGGCTCCGAGGCCTGGACCGGGCGACGATCACCCTCTCTGGTCGGAATATGTTCCTGTCCACGAAATACACCGGCCTATCTGTTGAATCCAATGAGGGATCTGGTCCAAACGCGATGACACGGGAGGACAAGCAAGCAGTTCCCCCATACAGGAGCTTCCAGGTTTCTGTTAGGACCGTGTTCTAATGGCGGCCCGAGCGTGCGGACCAAACATGAGGAATGATACCATGAGGTATTCCAGCAGGAGCTTGGCCCTGGTTCTGGCAGCGGTCCTGAGTGTCGCCGCATGTGAGAGCTTCATGGAAGTGGAGAATCCCGGTGGTATTCAGGACGAGAATCTCGATGACCCGATCGTATTCGCAGCCCTCGTTTTCGGAGCGGAAGAGGATTTCAGCGTAGCCCTGAGCCAGGTCGGCCCGGACGCCGGTGTCATGGCGGATGAGTGGACGTACGTCGGCACCGGTGTAGACGTTCGGAACTTCGCAGTCGGTATCATCCGACCTGATCAGGTTGACGGGCACTGGAACCGCATTCAGCGAGCCCGATGGGTGGCGGAAGATGCGGTTGACAGGATGGCGAGAGTCTGGGCGCCGGCCGAGCTCGAGCAGAGCCCTCTAGCCATCAGGGCCCACCTCATAGCCGGATTTGCCAATCGACTTCTCGGAGAACTCTTCTGCGAGGTTGTGTTCGACGGGGGACCTGCCCATTCGAATATCGCGGCATTCGAGCGCGCCGAGGGTCACTTTTCGGAAGCCGCCCGAATGGCAAATCTCCAAGGCGCTCCGCAGTTTCTCCACGCGGCTCTTGGCGGGCGTGCGTCTGTGCGGGCGTGGCAGGATGATTGGGGTGGTGCTGTCGCAGATGCTGAGCAGGTGCCCGCTGAGTTCGTTCACGTGGCCATGAACTGGGCTACCGGGACCGCCTATCCAAGTCCCGGAAGCCGCGGTGGGAATTACTACTGGCACGAGAGCAACCATCGCCCGCAGTTTACCGTCGCGGAGAGCCGTTGGGGCGAGGTGCTGTCCGACCCGCGAGTCCCTTGGGATTCCGTATACAGCGCTGATGGCTCAATCGTAATGGCCTGGGACGGTTTGACACCGCACCTTCGCCAATCGAAGTACCCGGATCACGGTGCCGACATTCCGTTGGTCAAGGGCACCGAGATGCTGCTTCTCAGGGCGGAGGCTCGACTCGTCGCCGGAAACGACGACCTAGCCCTCTCCCTGATAGACGAGCATCGTGGACACTACGGCCTCCAACCACTGGGTCCCGCGACCGGGCCCGAAGCCTGGCAAGCGCTCCGGGCCGAGCGGGCCGCCGAGATCTGGCTCGAAGCCCGCCGCTTCTGGGACCAACGGCGATGGAATGACCCCTTCCTCTCCGGCCGAGATGCCTGTATCCCGATCTCGGACCGGGAGCGCAGGACCAATTCGAATCTGCACTGATCGTGGTGACAGGTAGATCGGTCGCGGACCGGGACCGGGCCGGACGGCCCGGCTCCCCGGCCGCCCGGGGCGGTCCGGCGGGGCTGAAGCTGGCT
>CAYXJH010000028.1:1252-18737 GCA_964465415.1 uncultured Gemmatimonadaceae bacterium | reverse complement strand
CACTCGGAGACCCGGCGCCCACCGCGGAGCCCGCGGTCGAGTCGGCCGAGCCAGGCGCCGAGGGCCCCGAGCCGGTCGGCAAGCCGGTCGATCCGGATGAGCCTGCGGTTGCGCCCAGAGAGCCCGCATCAGACCAGTGACGCATGGAGCACACCCGCCAGGCGAACGACGTGACCACGGACGCGTTGCCACTCCGTTGTTCCTGGCCCGGGAACGATCCGCTGTATGTCCGCTACCATGACGAGGAGTGGGGGGTCCCGGTCCGGGACGACGTCGAGCTGTTCAAGAAGCTGCTACTGGACGGGGCCCAGGCCGGATTGAGCTGGATCACCATACTGCGCAAACGGGACGGTTACCTGCGCGCATTCAATGGCATGGATCCCGAGGCGATGGCAGGATACGGCGACTCCGACATCGCGCGTCTACTCGCCGACCCGGGCATCGTCCGCAACCGGATGAAGATCAGAGCGTTCGTGAACAACGCCCGCTCGTTCCTGGACCTGAGCGACTCGGAGTCGTTCGGTCGGCTCCTGTGGAGCTTCACCGACGGCGAGACTCGGCAGAACGCATGGCGTACATCCGCGGAGGTGCCGGCCGAGACGCCGGAGTCCCGGGCCATGAGCCGGGAGCTGAAGCGAAGAGGCTTCCAGTTCGTGGGTCCGACCATCTGCTATGCGTTCATGCAGGCCGTGGGCATGGTGAACGATCACCTGGTCGAGTGTCACCGGCACGAGGCCCTGCGCGGCGCCTCCGTGCTTGACAGAGAAGCCCGTCCGGCCTAGCGTACTATCGGTTTCCGCCCTCCCCGCAACCGTACAGGACGAATGGCGACGAGTGCCTTTCTGCCGCGAGAGATTCGCCGCCTGGCGATCATCGTGGTCGTTGCGTTCATGTTCCCCGCCCCCGGCCGTGGGCAGGAGGCGACAGCGATCCTGGGTGTTGCGCTGACCACGGAGACCGGGTCCGAGCCGGCGATCACCGAGACGGTCGTTCCCACCACGTTCAGGGCCCGGCAGCTTCGCTTTGAGCGGGTCCGGGAGGCGCACGCGGGCCGGGCGGAGAGCGTTCGCCAGCTATTCCGCGAGCAGGGGGTCAATGGCCCGGCCCACGTGCTCTTCAGGGTGTTCAAGCGGGAGCAGCTGCTGGAGGTCTGGGCACGGGGTCGAGATGCGGACACGTTCGTCCTGGTCAACACCTATCCCGTCTGCGGCACGTCAGGGAGCCTGGGACCCAAGCGTCGGGAAGGGGATGGCCAGATCCCGGAAGGGTTCTACTCCATCGAGACGTTCAACCCGGCCAGCCGATTCCACCTCTCGCTCCGCGTCGATTATCCGAACGCCGTGGATCGGGCGCGCGGGGCACGAACCCGGCTGGGCGGCGACATCTACATCCACGGCGGCTGCGTCACCGTAGGATGCGTGCCGGTCACGGATGAGTGGATCGAGGAGCTCTACGTGATCGCGATGAACGCCAGGGACGCCGGGCAGGAGCGGATCCCCGTGCACATGTTCCCCACCCGCCTCGACGACGACGGCCTGGCCTGGCTGCACGAGACGTACGGGCCCGAGTATCCGGACTACGATTTCTGGCTGAACCTGCGGGAAGGGTACCAGGCGTTTGAGCAGACGCGCACCGTGCCCGTCGTCGATCAACACCGGGGTCGCTACACCTTCCCCCGGGGTGTCGCCCAGCGGTAGGTCCATCACCGTCCATTTAACGGACGGCGCCTCCGTCGCGTCTGTCTGGTCGGAGCCGCACACAATTGTGCGGTGTCGGCTGCAGAACAGGAGGACGCAATGCGCAGGATCGTCGTTACGACGTTGACGTTGGCCGCGGGACTGTCCGTCATGACCGCGCCGGCCATCGCCCAGGTAGGCGAAGAGGTGCGCGATCGCCCCGCGATCGGGGCTCGTGGAATGATGGGGGGTGGCCCGGGCGCGATGGTGCGCAACCCGGCGGACGCCCTGCTGGAACGTCAGGAGACGATCGGGCTGACGGCCGAGCAGGTCCAGCAGATCGAGGGGATCAAGGCGCGTGTGGAGCAGGAGAACGCGCCGCGACTCGAGCAGCTACGCGCTGCCTTTGGCGACCGCGTGGCCCGTGACATGACGGCGGAGGAGCGCAGCGAGCTGCGTCAGCGGAGGCAGGAGCTCCGGCCGCTCCGTGAACAGCTGCGGGCTACCAACCGGGCGGCGGGAGAGGAAATTCGCGGGATTCTCACCGAGGCCCAGCACGAGCGGCTCCGGGAGATTCGACGCGCGGAGCGTCAAGAGCTGCGCGAGCGGTTCCGCGGTGAGCGCGGCGGCGAAGGCGCATGGGAGCGGCGCCGGGGTGACGGCGAAAAGCGTGGCGACGTCCGTCGGCACCGCCGCGCCCCGCGAGGGGGAGGCCTGTAGTCGTCCGCCGGCCTGGAGGTGACCTGCCCGGTCACCTCTGAGGCCGCCCGCCGTTGCCGGCGCGCCGCCCGATGGCGTATCCCAGCGGGATCGCCACGGCGAGCGCCCCGAGCGCGGCCACTCGCGGCGCGTACGCATGGCGCAGATCACGTCGCAGCCTGCGCAGCTTCACCGCCTGCCGGGGATGTAGCACCGTGAACGTGGTCTTGGGTGCCTTTCGGTACGCGTAGGTCTTCACCATCGTGCCGATCATGGGTGCCTCCTGGATTCCGGTCAGAACGACTTCAATACCCCAAGGACGTGGTCGATGTCCGACTCCGTATGGTCCGCGTTGATCTGGAACCGGATCTCCTCGTCGCCCGCCGGCACCACGGGGAAAGCCAGGCCCGTGGCCAGGATGCCGTGGTCGAAGAGGTGGCGGACCAGGCGGCGAGTGCGCTCGGTGTCACGGACCATCAGCGGGACGACAGGGTGCTCACCGGGGATGGTCTCGAGACCCAGGTGGTCCAGGCCTTCCTCGAACCGGCGAGTCAGTGACCGGAGCCGGTCCAGCAGCTGGCGGCCCAGCGGGCTGTCCACAACCTCCAGCGCGGTGCTCGCCGCCTTCGCCTCGCCCGGGGTGATCGGGTTCGAGTAGATGTAGAACGGCGATGTCTCGCGCAGGAACCGGATTACGGCGTCGGGCCCCACGATGTAGCCGCCGTTGACACCGAAGGCCTTCCCCAGCGTACCCACAAGCAGGTCGGCTCTCGCACCCGTGTACTCCTCGGTGCCCCGGCCGGTTTCGCCGAACGCGCCCACGCCATGGGAGTCGTCCACGACCAGGAATGCGTTCTCCTCGAACCGGGCATCGTACTTCCGGACGATGCGGACGATCTCGTCCAGCGGCGCGTGGTCCCCTCGCATGCTGAAGATGCCGTCGGTCACCACCATGAGCCGTTTTGCGCGGTCGGCCGCGCCCGCGCAGGCGCGGTCCAGGGCCTCGAGGTCCAGGTGCGCGTACACGGCCTTTTCGGCAGGCCGGGCCAGTCGCATCGCATTGATGATGCAGTTGTGGTTCAGCTCGTCGCTCACCACCACCGTGTCCGGTGTGATCAGCGGCGTGATGATCCCCATGATGGTCGCGTAGGCCGAGCTGAAGATCATGCCAGCCTCGCGGCCGTGGAACCCGGCCAGCTGCTTCTCGAGCTCGATGTGGGCGGAGTACGTCCCGCTGATGAACCGGACGGCGCCCGGCCCCGCACCGTACGCGGCGCTCCCTTCCTCTTCCGCCCGGATCACCTCGTCCCGGAGCCCGAGGCCGAGGTACGAGTTGGAGTTCATCCGGAGGAACTGCTTCTTGCCCTGGCCCCGCAGCATGAATCGCGGGCCACGGTCGCCATCCGATCTCAGCACCCGCGTGACCACGGCCTCGGCCCCCTTCGCGCGGCCTTCGGTCTCCAGGCTGTCCACGTGCGCGTCGAGGACAGGTATCAGCTTGTCGAGCGGCATCGGTCTCCCTTCCGATCGTTTGTTCGCGCTGGGTCGGTTCGGCTAACCCGTTGCCCCGATGGGGCTGTCGATGCCGAGCCGCCGGGCGAGACGACCGAGCATGTCCTCCACCATCGTCGTCAGGTCGAATTCCGGGGCCCACCCCCACTCCCGGCGAGCCGCGGAATCATCCAGCCGACGCGGCCAGCTCGCGGCGATCCGCTGGCGTACCGGGTCGACGTCGTACTCCACCTCGAACTTCGGCAGATGAACGCGGATCGCCTCCGCCAGCCGGGCAGGGGTCAGCTGCATGGCCGTGACGTTGAACGCGTTCCGATGTTTCAGGGCGTTGGCCGGCGCGTCCATCAGCTCCATGGCGGCACGGAGCGCATCCGGCATGTACATCATGTCCAGCTGGGTGTCCGGCTCGAGGTAGCAGGTGTAGCGGCCGTCGAGCAGGGCGGCGTGGAAGATCTCCACGGCGTAGTCCGTGGTGCCTCCGCCGGGCGGGGCCACATAGCTGATAAGACCCGGGTAGCGGACGCCCCGCGCATCCACCCCATATCGGCTGTGGTAGTAGTCACACAGGAGCTCGCCGCCCACCTTCGTGACCCCATACATCGTGCTGGGGCGCTGGACGGTCTCCTGGGGCGTCGGGTCGGGCGGGGTGCCGGGCCCGAACGCGGCGATCGAGCTGGGTACGAACAGCGCGCAGCCGTGCTCGCGGGCGGCCTCCAACGTGTTGTACAGGCCGTTCATGTTGACGTCCCACGCCCTCTGCGGCGCGCCTTCCGCCGTCGCCGAGAGCACGGCCGCCAGGTGATAGATCACGTCGACGTGGTGCTCTCGGACCGTCTCCCGGCACGCCTGGGAGTCCGTGCAATCGAGCCGCTCGAACCGGACGCCGTCGAATGCCTCCGCCGCGTCCTTGATGTCGGTCGCGAGCACGGTCGACTCGGGGTACCGTCGACGCAGCGCCGGCACCAGTTCCGTCCCGATCTGGCCGGCCGCGCCCGTCACCAGCATCCGCTTCATGTCCGTTCTCCTCGGCCATTTCGGCCCGTCCCGCACGCTCGCGGTGATCGTACGGTGCCGGCGATGCGGCGGCAAGCGCGCTCCACCGCTCGCCCCGGGTTTGCATCACGGGTCCAAAGAGTGGAAGATGAAAGGGGGCCGCGGGCGGTGACGGGCCGCCCGCTCACAACGCAGCGAGACGACACCATGACCGATCATTTCGGCAGCAGAGACACCCTCCGGGTAGGCGACCGGGAGTACGAGATCTACCGGCTGGACGCCCTGGAGAAGCGCGGGTTCGACATCGCGCGGCTTCCGTTCGGCCTGCGCATCCTCCTGGAGAACGTGCTGCGGTGCCAGCCCCATGCGGACTACGCTCGGGACGTGGAGGCGCTGGCCGGCTGGGACGCGAAGCAGGAGCCCAAGCAGGAGATCGCCTTCACGCCGTCA
Organism: uncultured Gemmatimonadaceae bacterium; assembly: GCA_964465415.1. GTDB lineage: Bacteria > Gemmatimonadota > Gemmatimonadetes > Longimicrobiales > RSA9 > SLCC01. The sequence goes on along the minus strand of CAYXJH010000028.1, from coordinate 13,407 downwards.
CGCGTGCTGCTTCAAGACTTCACGGGCGTGCCCGCCGTGGTCGACCTCGCGGCCATGCGCGATGCGGTCGCGCGGATGGGCGGCGCCGCCACGGGCATCAACCCGCTCCAGCCTGTGGAGCTGGTGATCGACCACAGCGTGCAGGTGGATGAGTTCGGCACCCGCTACGCCTTCGAGACGAATTCCCGGATGGAGTACCGCCGTAACGGCGAGCGGTACGCCTTCCTGCGCTGGGGCCAGAAGGCGTTCGACAACTTCCGGGTCGTGCCGCCGGAAACGGGGATCGTCCACCAGGTGAACCTGGAGTACCTGGCGCGGGTCGTGTTCGGCGAGAACGGCCAGGCCTACCCGGACACGCTGGTGGGGACCGACTCCCACACCACCATGGTGAACGGGCTCGGCGTCCTGGGGTGGGGCGTAGGCGGGATCGAGGCCGAGGCCGCCATGCTGGGTCAGGCCATCAGCATGCTCGTCCCCCAGGTCGTCGGGTTCAAGCTCCATGGCGAGCTGCCGGAGGGCTCCACCGCGACGGACCTTGTGTTGCGCGTCACGGAGATGCTGCGCTCGCGCGGTGTCGTCGGCCGCTTCGTGGAGTACTACGGGCCCGGGCTGGCCGGCCTCCCGCTGGCGGACCGGGCGACGATCGGCAACATGAGCCCCGAGTACGGCGCCACCTGCGGCCTGTTCCCCGTGGACGACGAGACGCTCCGCTACCTCCGGTTCACCGGTCGGGACGGGCACCAGGTCGACCTGGTCGAGGCGTACATGAAGGAGCAGGGCCTCTTCCACACCGCCAACACGCCCGCCGCCGACTACAGCGACACGCTGGAGCTCGACCTGTCCACCGTCGAGCCCAGTGTCGCCGGACCGAAGCGGCCCCAGGACCGGATCCGGCTGAGCGACGCCAAACGGGCCTGGGTCGGCGCGCTCCCCAACCTGAGCGGCGGACGCGTCGCGGACACCGCCGCGGCCGCCATGAAGTCCGAGGGTGGAAGCGTGGCCACCGCCTCCGCCGGTGTCCGGGTCGAGCTCGGCGGTGACCGGTTCACCCTCACCGACGGGCACGTGGTGATCGCCGCCATCACCAGTTGCACCAACACGTCCAACCCTTCCGTCATGGTGGCCGCGGGGATCCTGGCGAAGAAGGCGGCGGAGCGCGGTCTCGCCCGGAAGCCGTGGGTGAAGACGTCGCTGGCGCCAGGGTCCAAGGTGGTCATGGATTACCTCTCGGAAGCGAGGCTGGTCGAGCCGCTGGAAGCGCTGGGCTTCCACCTGGTGGGCTATGGCTGCACCACGTGTATCGGGAACAGTGGGCCTCTGCCCGAGGCCATCAGCGCCGCGATCCGACAGGGCGACCTCGTCGCCGTGAGCGTGCTCAGCGGGAACCGGAACTTCGAAGGCCGGATCAACCCGGACGTCCGGGCCAACTACCTGGCGTCGCCGCCCCTCGTCGTCGCCTACGCGCTGGCGGGGACCATGGACATCGACCTCTACAACGAGCCGCTGGGCACCGACCCCAACGGTCGGAGCGTATTCCTCCGCGACATCTGGCCCACCCAGATGGAGGTCACCCAGGTCATGCTGGAGTCCGTCCGGTCCGAGCAGTTCACCCGCCAGTACGCCAGCGTGTTCGAGGGCGACGAGCGCTGGCGCGCGCTCCCCGTCCCCGGGGGCGCGCGCTTCGACTGGGACCCGGCGTCCACCTACGTCAAGGAGCCGCCCTACTTCGACGACATGAGGCCGGAGCCCGCTCCCATCACCGACATCGCCGGCGCCCGTGTCCTGGCCCTTATGGGCGACAGCATCACGACCGACCACATCTCGCCGGCCGGCTCCATCGCCAGGGACAGCCCGGCGGGGCGATACCTCATCGAGAACGGGGTCGAGGTCAAGGACTTCAACTCCTACGGCAGCCGCCGCGGGAATCACGAGGTCATGATGCGCGGCACCTTCGCCAACATCCGGTTCCGCAACCAACTCACGCCCGAGAAGGAGGGCGGCTGGACCCGGCACATGCCGGGGGGTGAGGTCATGCCAATCTACGACGCCGCCATGCGGTACCGCGAAGAGGGCACGCCCCTGATCGTGATCGCGGGCAAGGAGTACGGCACCGGCTCGAGCCGGGACTGGGCCGCCAAGGGTCCGTCGCTCCTTGGTGTCCGGGCCGCTATCGCCGAGACCTATGAGCGGATCCACCGCTCCAACCTGGTGGGCATGGGCGTGCTCCCCCTCCAGTTCGAGGAGGGCGAAACCGCCGCGACCCTGGGCATCGTCGGCGACGAGGTCTTCGCCATCACCGGCGTAGCCGCGGCCATGGCGACCGAGGCCGAACGACGAGTGGGGCTGCGTGCGGAGAGGGGCGGACGGGTCCGGGAGTTCACCGCCCGCCTGAGACTCGATACGCCCCAGGAGGTGGAGTACTACCGCCACGGTGGGATCCTCCACTACGTCCTGAGGCAGCTGCTGGGGACGTGAGTCGGGGATAGCGGCATGCCCAAGGCCAACCTCATGCCCCGCCGAGTGGAGCCGACCGAGGATGGTGCGCGGCTGCGTATCATCTGGCCGGACGGTCACGTAAGCGAATACGCGCCGCGGGGGCTCCGCCTGGCGTGCCCCTGCGCCGGCTGCATCGACGAGTACACCGGCCGGCCGCTCCTGGACCCGGAAACCGTCGAGCCCGGCATCAACCCGCTGGCCATCGAGTACGTGGGCCGCTACGCGCTGAAGTTCACCTGGCCCGACGGCCACGACACCGGGATGTACCCGTTCGACCTCCTGCGTCGGCTCTGCCCGTGCCAGGACTGCGCGCCGGCACGGCTGGACGCAGCCGCCGGCGATGACAGCGTAGGCGCCGACGACGACGCGGAAGGGGCGCCGCCCACGTGATCGGACGACGTGGATGGGACTAAGATCATGGCTGCGCCTGGCGCGCACGGCGGGGCAGGGCCTGGGCGTGGGCATCGACGAGGCGGAGCTGACCGGGGACGCGCCGGGCGGCGACCCGTTCGCTCTGTTCGACCGCTGGTTCCGTCAGGCGAGCGATGCCGGCATCTACCTCCCCGAAGCCATGACGCTCGCCACCGCCACCACGGACGGTGCCCCCTCCGCCCGGGCAGTCCTGCTGAAGGGGTACGGCCCCGACGGCTTCGTCTTCTTCACCAACTACGAGAGCCGGAAGGCCGCCGAGCTGGAGTTGAACCCACGCGCCGCACTGCTTCTTCATTGGGCCACGCTCCACCGGCAGGTCCGGATCGAAGGGCCCGTAACCCGGACGACCGTCGGCGAGTCCGAGGCGTACCACGCGTCGCGACCCCGTGGCAGCCGGATCGCGGCCTGGGCTTCACGCCAGAGCGCGCCGATCGAGAGCCGCGCCGACCTGGAGGGACATTTCCGTCTGAAGGACGACGAGTTCCGCGGCAAGGACGTCCCGCTCCCCCCCTTCTGGGGCGGGTACCGGGTTCGTCCCAAGCGGATCGAGTTCTGGCAGGGTAGGGTGAATCGGATGCACGACCGGCTCCTGTTCCGCCGTGAGGGAGACGGCGAACACTGGGAGGTGGTGCGCCTGAGCCCGTAGCGCCGCAAGCGTCCGCCCGGGCGACGAAACCCTCCGAATCACTCGACCCGAAGGGCTCGAAGCCGTCGAAGCGCCGCGAAAGGACCACCCGCCGGCCTGGCGTTTCGCGGCAGCCGGTGAGGGACGGGGCGCGGACACGGAGCGATATCGGGCGTCTACGGATCAACGCCGCCGCGCGGTGGCCCCGCGGCCGCCGTTCGAAGTCGTTGTCGATGTCGATGTCGATGCTTGCGCATACACAGGTGGCACGTCACCCCCACCAGCGCGCGTCCAGCTCCCATGCCCGCTCCACCTGATCGACCCGGATTCCGTAGAGCCGGGGCTGAAGGTTGACGGACACGCAGACATGGTTCGGCAGGATCCGGACACGGTCGCCCACACGCGGACGCCAGTCCGTGGCGGACAGGTCCAGCACACCGTGCTCCTCCGAGAGCCGGGCCACGACCACGTCCGGCCGGTCCAGGAGCTGGCCGTAGCCCCGGTACCCCGGCGCCCGCAGCTCGTCGCTGGATAGGGCCTTCGACCCGGCGTCCACCACCGCATGGCCCGGCACCGCCGTGCTCACCACGGTGGCCAGGACCGTGTAGGCGCAATCCTCCCAACCGCACGCCCCGATCGCCGCCGTCGTCCGGTCGTTGAATACATACGTGCCCGGGCGGATCTCCGTCTGGTACGGGATTTCATGGGACCGATACGCTGTCGGCGTCGATCCCCCGCTGACGATCCCGGGATCGAACCCAGCTTCGCCCAGCGCGCCGACAGCACCGCCCAGCATGTCGCCCAGCGCGCCCAGAGCCTCGTCCTGTTCCGCCACGGGTTCCCGGATATGACCCGGGTAGAACATGATCCCCCTGTAGACGACCTCGTCGCGGCACGCCCGCGCGACCGACACCGCCGCATCCCCGTCCGGAACGCCACACCGCCGCATCCCCACGTCCAGCTCCACCAGCACGCCCACCGGTCCGGACACCGCGCGCGCAGCCACTGCGGACCGGAGCGCGTAGACCGCCTCCACCGAGTCCAGAGCGACCAGGGTCTGCCGAGCGCCGGCCACCTCGGCGACCGCTCGGGCCCGATGGCCCAGGGCAGGGTACGCCACCAGGACCTCGTCCGCCGCCGCACCCACGCCCTCCGCCTCCACTGGCGTCGCCACCGTCAGCCCCACAGCGCCCCGACCAACCTGCTCCTCGCCCAGCCACCTCGCCTTGTGAGTCTTCGTATGCGGCCGGAGCCCCAGCCCGTGCTCGTCGACGTAACGCTGCATCCGGTCCAGATTCGACGCCATGACGTCCAGCTCCACCACCCCCGCCGGTGTGTGCAGCTCGTCCAGGTCCCGCGCCCCGTGTGTCATCTCCCGAACCTAGGTGTTCGAGGCGCCGCACGTAAACAGCGAGACACGAGACACGAGACACGAGACACGAGACACGAGACACGAGACACGAGACACGACTCCGCGTGGTCAATTCCTCCCACGTCCCCCCAAATCGCAGCCTGGGCGGACTTCGCCACGCCTGGAACCGACAACTCCACTCAGGTCCGCCTGCCGGCGCGACCACAGGCTTCCAGCCGCCGCTACAGGTCAAGCGTCCCGGGTCTCGCGTCGCGGGTCATGCGTCCTGGGTCTCGCGACTCGCGTCTCGGGCACAGCCCGTGCAGTCCGCCTTATGGACGAACTGACCTACAGGAGCGCCAATGACCAGCTCGCTCGGCCAGACCGGTCGGGATCGGATGCGTGCCCTGGCGGAGCTCGAAGCGGAGCTGGCCGAGTTCAGCCATGACGGCCTGACCCTCCTTCGCCACCACCTGCGAAGGGGTCAGGTGTTACGTGGCAGCTGGGCCGGCTGCGTGATTTCCTACAAGCGGGGCGACGCGGGTTCGACCCGGCGGGATCGGCTAGGCCGGGCGCGTAATGCCTTCACGACCCTCTGGGACATCGGCTGGCTGACCGACGAGGATGTCCTCGGCGCGGTCGACGAAGAGCTCGCCCGGCGTCGGCCGACACGTGAGCGAGGATCGCCTGCACCTTCCAGCGTTGCGGAAATCTTCATGCTCTCCTAGGTTCGGCGCCGTCCACCTCCTGGGAAGATCATGGCACATCCGGCGCCGGAGCAGTGGGGCAGTCGTCTGGCGATCCTCATCGCTGCAGTCTCCATGGCGGTGGGGACCGGCAACATCTGGCGCTTCCCTCGCGTGGCCGCCACCTGGGGTGGTGGCACCTTCCTGCTGGCCGTCACGATCGGCCTCATCGTCTGGGCGATCCCGCTCCTCATGTCCGAGTTCCTCATGGGATCGAGGAGCCGGCTGGGGAACGTGGGCGCCTTCCGGGATTTCATGGGACGGCGGCACACGTGGGCCGGTGCGTTCATGGCGCTGGTCACCGTCGGCATCATGTTCTATTACGCCGTGGTGGCTGGCTGGTGCATCCGGTACTTCGTTGTCTCGCTCGGCGGGGCGATCCAACCGGGTATCGATGGGCAGGCGTACTGGGACGCGTTCATCGGTGATCCGTTTCAGACGGTCGGCTACCACGCGATCGCGGTCGCTTTTTCCGCGGTCGTCGTCTACAAGGGGATCCAGGGCGGCCTCGAGCGGGTGCTCAAGGTGTTCCTGCCCGCGCTCCTCGTGATCCTGCTGATCCTGGCCTTCCGGGCGGTGACGTTGCCGGGCGCCGACCTGGGACTTCGATACCTCTTCATTCCCGACTGGGGCAGCCTGGCAAGCGGTCGGCTCTGGCTCGAGGCCTTCACCCAGGTAGCCTGGTCGACCGGGGCCGGTTGGGGGCTGATCATGGTCTACGCCGTGTACGCCCGCGAGAAGGAGGACATCGCCGTCAATTCCGGCATCATCGCGTTCTCCGACGTGCTGGTGGGCGTGATCGCGGCCGCGGTGATCCTGGGAACCCTGTTCGCCGTCGCGCCCACGACGGCCATCGCCGAGGAAGCCCTGGCCGCCGGGAACGTGGGCCTCACGTTCATCTATATCGTGGATCTCCTGGCGACGATGCCCGGGGCCATCGTTCTCGCCCCACTCTTCTTCCTGGCCCTGGCCCTGGCCGGCGTCTCGTCGCTCATCGCCATGTTCGAGCTCGGTACCACCAACCTCATGAACTTCGGTGTCGTCCGGCGACGGGCGGCGATCTACGTAGGGGTCGCGGCGTTCCTTTTCGGGATTCCATCCGCCCTCAGCATCTCGTTCCTCGACAACCAGGACTGGGTCTGGGGCGTGGGCCTGCTCATCAGCGGTCTGCTCACGGCCCTCGCCATCATGAAGTATGGCACCGAGCGGGCCCGCCGGGAGATCAACCAGACCAGCGATCTCACGGTGGGGATCTGGTGGTCGGTGTGTATCCGCCTGATTCCCGTGATCTTCCTCGTCGTCTTCTCCTGGTGGGTCTACCAGTCCGTGGTCGATCACCCCGAGACCTGGTGGAACCCGTTCGAGACGTTCAGCACGGGGACCATGGTCGTCCAGTGGCTGATCCTCTTCGGGATCGTGTTCGCCCTGAACGATCTCATGGCTCGCCGCGTAACCGCCGGCCCCATGACCGCGGCCGGCGACGATCGCTCCGCACCGCCGCCCGCTGAGTAGGGGAGTCCATGGACCTCGAGCTCGCGGTGTGGATTCTGGTCTTCGTGGGCGGATACGTGGTGGCGCTCGCGTTCCTGCTGCGCATCGCCATGAAACCCAGGGCCGACACCGATGGTGACACTTCGACGCCCGGGAATGCCCCTGAATCGACGGCGCCGTGATCTGAAGGGTGATTCATCGTGGCTCGGTGAACCGGCCGCGGCACACTGGTTGCCTTGTGTCGTGGAACCTGCAATATTTCCTTTTTCCCGGGGCAGTAGCTCAGCTGGGAGAGCATCGCCTTTGCAAGGCGGGGGTCAGGGGTTCGAATCCCCTCTGCTCCATTTTTTCCTCCGCGGGTACGATCCCTGCACGCAGTCGCCGGGCACCCGCGGATCCCCGATGCCAGCCCCGTTGGCGGCATCGCCCGCGCGTTGCCCGGATCGCAACCACGGAACCCCGGTTCATCGACCCGCGTCGGGTCTCTCCGGGAGGTCGCCGGCAGGGCACGCCCGGGGATTATAAACCCACGAACAGACACGTTCCCCGCGTGAGCGGACCGTGCGGCCAGGACCGACCGTATGCAACTCCCAGAAACCGATGGACAGAGGACGAGCCAAGTGATCAAAGAAGCGCCCCTCGGCGTGCTCGAGGTGCTCTCGAGCGGGTCAGGATTCATTCGCCGCAAAGAGGACGGCTACGTTCCCGGCAAGGACGACATTTACGTCGGCCAGAAGCTGGTGCAGAAGTTCGACCTCCGGACCGGTGATGAGATCTTCGGCGAGGTGGGTAGCTCGCCGGGCCGGGGCAAGAGCGCGCCGCTGACCCGGCTGGCCGCCGTGAACGGCCGGGCGCCGGAGACGCTGGGGCAGCGACCGACCTTCCAGCGTCTGAGCGCGCTGCATCCCGATGAGCAAATCGTCCTGGAGTGCGGGCTCGAGCGGCGCGGCCAGCCGGACTACACGAACCGGATCATCGACCTCCTGTGCCCGTTCGGGAAGGGTCAGCGCGCGCTGATCGTGGCACCGTCCAAGGCGGGCAAGACCATGGTGCTCCAGGCGATCGCCGAAGGCGTCGTCAAGAACTATCCGGACAGCCGTCTCATGATCCTGCTGGTCGATGAGCGGCCGGAGGAGGTGACGGAGATGGAGAACACGGGGTACGGCGAGGTGATCTCGTCGAGCTTCGACCATCCGGCGGAGCGCCACGTGAGCGTGGCGGAGATCACGTTGGAGCGTGCGCGCCGGATGGCGGAGATGGGCGACGACGTCGTGATCATCCTGGACTCCATCACGCGGCTGGCGCGCGCGTACAACACGGTGGAGGAGGGGACGGGCCGAACACTGTCCGGCGGGCTGGACGCGAACTCGCTGGAGAAGCCGAAGCGGTTCCTGGGCAGCGCCCGCAACATCTCGAACAACGAGGGTGGCGGCAGCCTGACGATCATCGCGACGGCGCTGGTGGACACCGGGTCGCGGATGGACGATGTGATCTTCGAGGAGTTCAAGGGAACGGGCAACAGCGAGCTCGTGTTGAGCCGTGAGCTCGCCGACAAGCGAATGTGGCCGGCTATCGACCTGAACGCCAGCGCGACACGACGCGAGGAGCTGCTGCTGACCAACGATGCGCTTCGCGTGTCGCACCTGCTGCGTCGCCAGCTGGCCGACGACCCACCCGCGGCGGCCATGGACAAGCTGCTCTCGTTCATGAAGAGGACGCAGTCGAACGACGAGATGATCGAACGCATCCTCCACAATGCCGGCTGATCCGGCGCTCCACAGCTTCGAGCCGCTGGACTACCGCCGCCGACCCGAGGCCACGATGCTCCGCAGAGCCGCGGCCTTCGCGACCGAGCTGCGGCGCCGCCGGACGGTCCGCCACTTCTCGGAGGAGCCGGTCCCGGCGGAGGTCGTCCGCGAGTGTCTCTGGGCGGCCGGCTCGGCCCCCAGCGGGGCGAACATGCAGCCCTGGCATTTCGTCGTGGTCTCGGACCCTTCCATCAAGCGCCGGATCCGGGAAGCCGCCGAGGCGGAGGAGCGTGCGTTCTACGAGGGGCGCGCGCCGGAGGAATGGCTCGAGGCACTGGAACCGCTGGGGACCAACGCGGAGAAGCCGTTCCTCGAGACCGCGCCGCTGCTGATCGCGATCTTCGCCCAACGGTTCGGCTCGGCGGAGGACGGGTCCCGGGTGAGCCATTATTACGTCACCGAGTCGGTCGGCATCGCCACCGGCATGTTGATCGCGGCCCTGCATCACGCCGGTCTCGCGACCCTTACCCACACGCCCAGCCCCATGGACTTCCTGAATCGTATCCTGGGACGACCGCAGAGTGAGCGGGCGTTCCTGTTGCTCGTCACTGGGTACCCAGGCGAAGGCGCCGCCGTCCCGGTGATCGCGAAGAAGGAGCTCGCGGAGTTCACCACGTTCGTGGGTCCATGAAGAAAGCGCGACTGTTCTGGCCGCTGCTGCTCGCCCTGGTGCTCGCGGACTGCGGCAGCAAGCGCGTGGTGGAGGAGAGCCTGACGCCCCACACCCCGCACGAGGTGATGGGCGATGTGGTGCGCTTCACCCTGGGCTACAATCCGGGCGCGGCGTTCGGCATCAATGTCGGCTCCGCCTCCCGCATGGTCTTCACCGTCCTGACCCTGCTGGCGCTGGTCGCGCTCGGGTTCATGTACCGGTCGACGTCCGCGGACCGACGAGCGGAGGTGATCGGGCTCGCGCTGGTCACTGGCGGTGCGTTGGGCAACCTCATCGACCGGGTGCGCGCGGGCCAGGTCGTGGATTTCATCGACGTGGGCATCGGGGCGACGCGGTTCTGGACCTTCAATATCGCGGACGCCGGCATCACGGTGGGGGCGGTCCTCCTCGCCGTCGCCTTGCTGCGCGATCCCGGCCCCGCGGAGCCCGACGGCGGCCGTCTCCCGACGGATGGGTAGCGGGCCCGGGAGCCCAGCCGAAGCGGTCCGATCGCGGCGGGCGCTGCGTGCGCCGGACATCATCGGAGCTACCAAGGGCGGTTTGGATCGTGTCGGCCGCGGCGCGCTGCTGGCGGTCGCGATCGTCACCACCCTCCCTGCGCCCCGGAAGTACGCCAACGCATCGCTTGCGCAGGCCTACCACATGGGCATCCGTTCGCTGCCGCTGGTGCTGTTCATGGCGGCCGTGGGCGGCGCGCTGGCATCCCAGCAGACGGGAGCCCAGTTCACCGGCGGCCTGCCCGTCTGGGTTACTGGTAGCGTCGTAGCGGCCGGCGTGCTCACCGAGCTTGCCCCCGTCCTGACGGCGCTGGTCCTGATCGGCCGTGTCGGGGCCAGCATCGCGGCCGAGCTGGGGACCATGAAGGTGACCGAGCAGATCGATGCCCTGTACAGCATCGGCCGGGACCCGGTCACCTTCCTCGTGGTACCCCGCGTGGTCGGCGGGATGCTGGTCTTCCCACCGCTGGTCGTGATGGCCAATGCCATGGGGATGTTCGCCGGCCTCGTCGTCGGGATGCTGGCCATCGACGGGCTCACGGCCAACGAATTCATTTTCGGTGCCCGCTTCTACTTCCGTCCCTGGGTGCTGTTCTTCTCCGTGATCAAGGGCGCCATCTTCGGAGTGACCATCACGTTCCTCGCCTGCTTCATCGGGCTGGAAGGACGGGGTGGCGCGGAAGGTGTCGGCCGAACCACCACATCGGCGGTGGTGGCCATGACCGTGGCCATCATGGTCATTGATGTGCTGCTGGTGCCGTTGCTGAAGGTGGCCTGATTGATCGAGTTCAGAGGCGTGTGGAAGGCGTTCGGCGACGAGACGGTGCTTCGAGGCGTCGACCTCATCGTCCGGGAAGGCGAGACCCTGGTCCTCCTCGGTCCGTCCGGCACCGGCAAGAGCGTGCTGTTGAAGCATGCCATCCGCCTGCTCACCCCTGACCAGGGGGATGTCATCGTGGACGGCGTTTCGATACCGTCCGCATCGCGCTCCCAGCTCAAGTCGGTCCGCAGGCAGGTCGGCTACGTGTTCCAGAACGCTGCGCTCTTCGATTCGCTGACCGTTCTCGGCAACCTGGCGCTGGCGCTGATCTCGGAAGACGACTCGCGGCCCCATTCCGCCGTGCGCGACGAGGCGGGTGCGTTGCTGGCCCGCGTGAACCTCGATGCCGGCGTGCTGAATCAGTATCCCGCGGAGCTGTCCGGTGGCATGCGGAAGCGGGTCGGTATCGCCCGGGCCATCGCAAGTCGACCCCGATACGTCCTCTACGACGAGCCCACCACCGGCCTGGACCCCGTGAACGCGGACACCATCGACGCCCTCATCGTGGAACTTGCGAGCGAGCTGGGGGTCACCAGTATCGTGGTCACCCACGATCTCGAGTCAGCGTTTCAGGTCGGCGACAGGGTGGCTTTGCTTACGGAAGGCGAGCTGAGGGCGAGCGGGACGCCGGCGGAGATCCTGGCGAGCGAGGATCCGGTGGTCCGGCGGTTCATGCACCGCCGGTTCGGGACCGACCGCGTGAACGAAGGTGACCGATAGATGGACCATCAAGTACGGAACCTGACGGCTTTGGGGCTGCTCGTCATTCTGGCCGGCGCGGTCTTCGTGTGGGGGTTCTTCTTCCTCATGGGGGACCCGCCGTTCGCGGGCGGTGAGGAGGTCGTAGTCGTCATGGACGACGGCGCGGGGCTCAACCGCGGCGATCGGGTCCAACTTTACGGCGTGCAGGTCGGCACCGTCCGGCGGGTCGACCTCCAGGCCAGCGATCGGGTCCACGTCAGGATCAGGATCGATGGTGGCGTCCGGCTCCCTGCCGATACGCGCGCTGTCAGCCGGGCGGACGTGTTCGGCGCGGCCACGGTGGACCTGATGCCCGGCACCGCCCTCGTTATGCTCCAGAGTGGCGACACGATCCGCGGGCTCGCCCAGCAGGGCCTCCCGGACCTCGCGACGGAACTGGGCGGTCAGGCGCGTGTGCTGCTGGCGTCGGCCGACTCCCTGCTCTCGCCGCAAGCAGCACACGCGCCTGACCGCC
>CAYXJH010000028.1:0-1242 GCA_964465415.1 uncultured Gemmatimonadaceae bacterium | reverse complement strand
ACGGACAAGACCGCATCAAGGTTGATTCCGCTCGCCGCAAGCCGTGTCCGACCTCCGGGCCACCGCCGCGATTCTGCCGGGCACGGCGCAACAGCTTCAAGCGGCCTTCGCCGAGCTCACACAGGCGGCTTCGGCGTTGCGCCGGATGACGGAGGAGCTGGAGCGGGCGCAGGCCGGCGCGGGCGTTGGAGAGACGCTGGCGGAGGTCCGCGCGGGCGCCCACGCGGCGACCACGGCGTTGACCACGATGGACCGGTCGCTCCATTCGCTCGCGTCGGTGATGGACAAGATCGACCGGGGTGAGGGAAGCCTGGGCCGGATGGTCAACGACACGACCCTCTACGGAGAGTTGTCCGCGGCGTTGCGGGAGGTGCGCGAGCTGACGGCCGACGTGCGAGAGAACCCGCGGCGCTACCTCACCGTACGGGTGTTCTGACGGGAACGCGCCTTGCACCCGTCGTCATTCGTGGGCGCCTGCTGGTACGATGTTCTACGGGTATAGGATGGTGGCCGGATGGTGCACGGTATGCGGCTCATGCTCCTGATCTTCGCCCTGGGCGGATTCGCCGCCGCAGGCGCTGCGCTGGCCGTGGCGCGCTATCGGCTCGTATCCGATGGCGAGCGTGACTACGGCCTGGGTGCCATCGCCTGCATGTTCATCCTGTTCGGCGCCATGTGCACGATCGCGGCGAGCGGGTTCTTCGGGGTCCTGGCGTTCGGCGGCGTCGTGACCTGGGCCAGTTACCTCCTCATGGGTCAGCGCGTGGGACTGTTCATCATCGAGACCCGCCCCTCGCCGCCGTCCGAGCTGGAGCCCACCGAGCATCGTAGCCGGTAGGGGCTCGGCCGTACATTGGCGCGTCCGTCCGGCCCGGCTCGATGATCCTACTCTGTCCGACCGCATTCAAGGGCACGCTATCCGCCATCACCGTGGCGGACGCCATGGAAGCAGGAGCGCGCGCGGTGCCCGGCGGACGCCCGATCCGGACGCTGCCGCTCTCCGACGGGGGCAACGGTCTTCTCGATGCCCTGCACGTGGCCCGGCGCGGGGTCGTGCGCGAAGCGGAGGTGACCGGTCCCCTGGGCGGGCGCGTGGTCGCCCGCTACCTGGACCAGCGCGGCGAGGCCGTCATCGAGACGGCCGAGGCGTGCGGCCTCCACCTGGTCCCGCCCGACAAGCGAGACCCCCTGTTCACGACGACGCGCGGCGTGGGTGAGCTGCTCCTGGAAGCCGCCGGCGCG
>CAYXJH010000027.1:8144-18935 GCA_964465415.1 uncultured Gemmatimonadaceae bacterium | reverse complement strand
CGGGCAGCGCGGACGCGGGACCGCAGGCCGGCCCGGAGCCGGGCGCCGCCGAGCCCACCGCCGAGGCGGATGACGACGTGGTCGAGGCCGACTACGAGATCGTCGAGGAAGAGAAGTAGGTAGCGAGGCGACGGGTGGCGCCGACCGGACGTCGGCGCCAGCCCCGCCGGTCCGGAGGGGGGAAACCAAGTGTTTCCCCCCTTTTTTTCGCCCATCGGCAGATCGGGACGCCGATCCCCGCCAGAACGGCCCGGTTGATGCGGAGCGAGGGAGGACACTAGATTGGTGACAACCCTCGAGCACTGCCATGTCGACCAAGCCCACCGGACGAGCCCTGACGCTGGCCGTCGTCGCGTTCCTCTGCGGGATCGGCACAGCCAGCCACCTTCCTGGCACCCCCACGCTGGAGGGGACCGCCGTGTATCAGGTCGCATCGGTGGCGACCGCAGTTGTAGCATCAACACAACAGTACGTACCGCCCGTGACGACCGAGGGGACGGCTGCGGAGGCCCGCGGGTTCAGCGCGGCGTTCGCCGACGTGGCAGCGGCGGTGACGCCGGCGGTGGTGCGTATCCAGTCGGAGCGTTCGGTCCATTCGGCGCATCGCGGTCTCCAGGATCGGATGCGGGACCTGTTCGAGCGGCTGCCGGAGGATCATCCGGACCCGCTGTATCCGAACGTGGCGGGCGGAACGGGCGTGCTGGTGTCGGGGGACGGGCTGATCCTGACGAACAACCACGTGATCGCGGGTGCTAACCGGATCCTGGTAACGCTGGCGGACAAGCGGGTATTCGAGGCCACGGTGGTGGGGGCCGATCCGACGACGGACATCGCGTTGATCGTGGTGGACGAAACGGGGCTGCCGACAGCGGTGCTGGGCGACTCGGATGCGGTTCGGGTCGGAGAGTGGGTCCTGGCGATCGGCAACCCGGCATTCCACCGGTCGAGCACGCTGGACTTCACCGTGACCAGCGGGATCGTGAGCGCGAAGGGCCGGCCGCTGGACGTGATCCGGCAGGAGCTGCACAGCCGGGACGGCAGCCGGTCGGTGGCTGCCTACGCGATCGAAGATTTCATCCAGACGGATGCGGCGATCAACCCTGGCAACAGCGGCGGCCCGCTCATCGATCTCAACGGGGAGGTGATCGGGATCAACACGGCGATCGCCAGCGGGAACGGGTACAACCAGGGATACGGTTTCGCGGTGCCGGTCAACATGGCGAAGCGAGTGATGGCGGACCTATTGGAGTACGGTCACGTCCGTCGGCCGCTCCTGGGGATCAGCATCCAGAACATCGAGCCTGAAGACGCGCAGGTGTACGGGCTGCCGCGCATCTCCGGGGTGCTGGTCGAGGATTTCCCGGAGGACTCTCCGGCGGAACGCGCCGGGCTCCGTCGCCACGACGTGATCATCGGGGTGGGTGGACATCCGGTTGAGCGGCTCGGCCAGTTCCAACGGCTGGTGGCCAGCCACCGGCCGGGAGAAGTGGTCGAGGTCGATGTCGTCCGGTACGGCCAGAGCCATCGGTTTGCCGTACGTCTGACGGAGGCGAACCTGGGCAGCGACCAGGTGGTGCGAACTTCGCCGGAGCGCCCTCGCAGTCCGGGGCTGGGCCTGGAACTGGTGGAGCTGACGCCGGCGCTCGCTCGCGAACGCGGATTCCCGAGCCCGGGCGGTGCCCTGATCGCGGCGGTGGAGCCGTACAGCGCGGCCATGCAGCGCGGACTGGATCGGGGCCTGGTGATCCGCGAGATCAACCGGGCAAAGGTCGGCTCGGCGGCGGATGCCGAACGGCTCCTCAGGTCGCTGTCGTCCGGCTCCGTCGTGTCCCTCCTGCTGGAAGACGCACGGGGTGGCACGTCGATACGCAACGTGCGGGTCCCCTGACCGTCTACACATCATGGGATCGGGGCGCAGAGGCCTCAACGCCAGGCCGCGGATTTGGTTGATCGCCTTCCAACGGCCGGTTACATTTTCCTGCTGGTCGCGCGAAAGTGGCGGAATTGGTAGACGCGCGAGACTTAGGATCTCGTGGGCCGTGCCCGTGGGGGTTCGAGTCCCCCCTTTCGCATCAGCAACTCTCATGATGGCGGAACGGACTTGAAAGTCGATATCGAAGCACCGGCCGGCTGGTCGCGCCGGTTGAAGATCACCGTCCCGGCCGACCGTGTTCAGCACGAGCGGCAAGCGGTCGCATCCCAGATCGCGAAGCGCGTGAAGCTGCCGGGTTTCCGGAAGGGGAAGGTTCCCGCCGCCGTGCTGGAGAAACAGTACGGCGCCTCCATCGAGCAGCAGACGTTGGAGCGGGTGGTGAACACGGCGTACCGGGAGGCGATCCGAGAGCAGGGCCTGTCACCGATCTCCGAAGCAGCGGTCGACAATGTGTCGTATGAGCCGGGGGCCGATCTCTCCTTCGACGTGGAGTTCGAGGTCCGTCCCGAGTTCGAGTTGAATCGGCTGGGCGGGTTCACGATCCAGGCGCCCGGCGCCGGGGTGGATGACGTGGATGTGGATCGTGTGGTCGAGCGGCTCCGCGAGCAGAACGCGAAATGGCGCCCCGGGGGGGAAGGCCCGCCCGGCGAGGGGGACCGGGCGACGGTGGAGATCACTCCGCTCCAGGACGATCCTGATGGAGACGCCGCGCCGCGAACGTATGAGGTGGTCCTGGGAGCAGGTGAGATCCTGGAGAGCATCGACGAGGCGATCCGCACCCTGAAGCCGGGCGGCGAGGGCGAATTCACGATCGCCGTGCCGGAGAGCCGGGACGGCGCTGAGGAACACCGGATCCGGCTGAAGTTGCTCGGCGCGGAGCGCCCGGAGCTTCCGGCGGCCGATGACGAGTTCGCGAAGTCCCTTGGAGAGTTCGAATCGATGGAAGCGCTGCGTGCCCGGGTGCGTGAGGACCTGGCTGCGGAAGCAGCCCGGGAGGCGGATCGCGAGGTACGGCGCCAGTTGATGCAGCAGGTTCTGGAGGCGAATCCGTTCGACGTTCCGCCGTCGTTGGTGGAGCAGTACCTGGACAGCCTGCTACAGGCCCCGGAGGACGCGGATCCTGGGACGGTCACGCAGGCGAAGGAGCAGGCTCGCCCGGCCGCGGAGTACGGTGTCCGCCGAATGCTCGCCATCGAACGGATCGCGGAGGTGGAGCAGCTTCACGCGACGGCGGCGGACGTGGACGCCCGGGTCGAGGAGATCGCGGAGCAGAACGGAGTGGACGCTTCGCACGTGCGACGGGAGCTGGCGCGATCTGGCCGCATCCAGGCGATCGCCTCCGACCTGACCGAGCAGCGCGTGTTCGAATATCTGAAGGGGCTGTCAACGATTGTAACGGAAGGCACTTAACGATATGTCAATGTATCCGCCATACGTGATCGAGCGGACGAGCCGTGGGGAGCGCAGCTACGACATCTTCAGTCGGCTGCTGATGGATCGGATCATTTTCCTCGGCACGCCCGTCGACGACAACGTGGCGAACCTCGTGATTGCGCAGCTACTCTTCCTGCAGGCGGATGATCCGGACCGCGACATTTTCCTCTATATCAACTCACCCGGCGGGTCCGTGTACGCGGGCTTGGCCGTGTACGACACGATGCAGTACATGACGGCGCCCGTGAACACCATGTGCATGGGAATGGCGGCGTCGATGGGAGCGTTGCTGCTTGCTGCGGGGGCGGAAGGCAAGCGGAGCGCGCTGCCGAACTCGCGAATCATGATCCACCAGCCGTCGGGCGGCAGCCACGGCACGGCAGCGGATATCGAGATCCAGGCGCGCGAGATCCTGTATGCGCGAGAGCGTCTGAACCGGATACTGGCGCAACATACGGGCAGGTCGGTGGAGCAGGTCGCCGACGACGTCGACCGCGACCGCTTCATGAGCCCATTGGAGGCGAAGGAGTACGGCTTGATCGACAACGTCGTGACGAACCAGCGGGAAGTTGCGGCGGTATCAGGCTTGAGCGCGAGCGACTAGAGCGGGGTACAAGGAGCCATGGCAAGCGAAAAGCATCTGCGGTGTTCCTTCTGCGGGAAGTCGAAGGACTCGGTGAAGAAGTTCATCTCGGGTCCGTCGGTCTACATCTGCAACGAGTGCGTTTCGCTGTGCAACGAGATCCTGGCCGAAGAGGAGGAGCGGGAAGCAGCGGACGCGATGCCGCGCATCCCCACGCCGGCGGAGATCAAGGACACGCTGGACCAGTACGTGATCGGGCAGGAGGACGCGAAGAAGTCGCTGGCGGTGGCCGTCTACAACCACTACAAGCGCGTCAACCACCACGGCGTCCTGGACGACGTGGAGATCGAGAAATCGAACATCCTCCTGATCGGGCCGACCGGTGTCGGGAAGACGCTACTGGCCCAGACCCTCGCCCGGATCCTCCAGGTCCCGTTCACCATTGCCGACGCCACCACGCTGACCGAGGCCGGCTACGTCGGCGAAGACGTGGAGAACATCCTCGTCCGGCTCCTACAGGCCGCGGACTTCAATATCGCCGAGTGCGAGCGCGGCATCGTGTACGTGGATGAGATCGACAAGGTGGCGCGCAAGTCGGAGAACCCCAGCATAACCCGTGATGTGAGCGGTGAGGGCGTTCAACAGGCGCTGCTCAAGATCCTGGAAGGAACGGTGGCTTCGGTACCGCCGCAAGGCGGGCGCAAGCATCCACAGCAGGAATACATCCAGATCGACACGCGCAACATCCTGTTCATCTGCGGCGGCGCGTTCGACGGCCTGGACAAGATCATCGAGGCGCGGACGGGCAAGCGCCAGATCGGCTTCGCGCCGACCGGGGAACAATCGAAGCACAACGAGGCCGACCCGTTCAAGGACGTGGAGCCGGATGACCTGCTCCGATTCGGCCTGATCCCGGAGCTGGTCGGTCGCCTGCCGGTCAACGTGACGCTCCAATCGTTGGACGAGATAGCGCTGATCAGGATCCTCCAGGAGCCGAAGAACGCGTTGGTCAAGCAGTACCAGAAGATGTTCGAGTTGGAAGGTATCGGGCTGACATTCGATCGTGACGCCATCGGTGCCGTGGCGAACCGGGCGCTGAACCGGGGGACGGGGGCTCGGGGGCTGCGCGCTGTCCTGGAAGAGATGATGCGGGACGTCATGTTCGAGATCCCGTCCCGTACGGACGTGCGCGAGGTCGTGATCACACCGGAATGCGTCACCGAAAGCATGCCACCGCTCCTGGTGTTGCGACCGGAGGCGAAGAAGAAGGAGGCGTGAGGGCCCCGGCGTGAAGATCCGCACGGTGGAATTCGCCGGTGCCGTCGCCACGGCTGGCGGCCCCGCGCCCGGTGGCCTGCCGGAAGTCGCGTTCTCCGGGCGGTCGAACGTCGGAAAGTCCAGCCTGATCAACCGCCTCCTGGGCCGGACCCGCACACCCGTCGCGCGTGTATCGGGGACACCGGGCAAGACGCGGGAAGTCAACTTCTACCGGGTGGACGCGCTCGCTGAGCGGGACGGCGCGGCGATCGAGTTCCACCTGGTCGACCTTCCGGGTTATGGCTATGCCCGGGTGCCGGTCGCGGTGCGCGGTGCCTGGAAGCCGCTCATCGAGGGGTACCTCGGTAGCTCGAGCCAACTGCGAGGCGTGATCCAGCTGGTGGACGCCAGGCATGGACCCAGTGCCGACGACCTCAGCATGATCGAGTTCCTCGCCTCGCTGGAGGTGCCCACGATGATCGTGCTGACGAAGGTCGACAAGCTGCGGTCATCGGACCGCACGCGCCAGCTGGGCGAGATCACGACACGGCTGGAATTGGACATGGAACAGGTGGTGCCATTCTCTGCCCAGACCGGCGAAGGGCGTGAGGCGTTGCTTGCAGCGCTCGAGGCGCTCCTCACGGAATCGGGTACGTGAGGTCCGGGCCGGTGGATCCCCGATTGGCCCTGGGCGTGGCGCTCACCGCGCTGATAGGGTGCACGCCGGTTCCCGCCGTGGACACAGATCCGGCGCCCCCCTTCGAGGCTACGGCGCCGGCTCAGGCCGACGGCCAGGACCTGGTCCCGGTCGGGTACGGCAGCCTGCGGCAGGATGACTTTTCGATCGAGATCACCGACGCGACGCTGCACGTCAAGGTCACGCCGCTGACGGAGGAGGTCATCCGCCTTGCGGCCCCCGACACGTACGAGCGGCTGCACGCCCTGGCCCGGAGCCGGAGCGCCGAGGCGCGGAACCTCACGGACAGCGACGGGGACGCCGACCTCTTCCTGGTGTCGTTCTTCAGCCGACACTCGAACGTGGAGTACCACCCGGACGAGATGCAGATCATGCACCGGGGGCGGACGCTGCGGCCGGCGGGGATCGTTCCGCTAACGACGGGTTGGGGCCGCCAGCTTCTCCAGCCCCAGCAGACCCAGAGCGCCATCTACGTATACGAGCCCGACTTCGATTACGCCCTTCCGATCATCGTCCGGTACGCGATCCGGCAGAACGACGAGTGGCATCGTGCGGTGATCCCGCGGCTGGACGACGAGCGCACCCGGGTGATATCGCGAGCGCAGGCGCAGAACCGGGGCGGCTGACGACGTGCCAGACCCGAGCATCCGGCGGGCAACGGTCGTCAGAGCGGGATGCCGTACTCCTTGATCTTCCGGTACAACGTTCGCTCGCCGATGCCGAGACGGTCCGACGCCTCGCGCCGGTTGCCACCGACGTCCTTCAAGGCCGCGATGATGGCTTCGCGCTCGAGGTCCCGCATGGTCATGCCAGGGCGGTAGACCACGGTACGCTCGTCCTCCTCGTCGACCAGGTCATCATGGTCAGCGGGCCATGGATCCGCCTTCGCCGGCTCGAGCTCCCGCCCGCCCGTATCGGGGCGGGTGAGGGGGTAGGGGAGGGAGAGCGGCTCGTGCGTCGAGGGCTGCCGTTGCCTGAACTCGTCGAACCCTCGTTTGAGGTCCTCCACGTCCATCCTGAGCTGCATCATCATGCGGAAGATGAACTCGAGCGCCGGCCGCGTCACGCCGTCCTCCGCGTCACCGGGGGCCGGCAGCACGGGGACGGGGAGGTTGGACCGTCCGCCACGGATTGACGGAGGCAGGTCGGCGGGCGTGATGGTCCGTCCCGGCATCATGACGACGATGGACTCCACCAGGTTACGCAGCTCCCGGATGTTGCCGGCCCAGTCGTGCTCGATGAGCAGCGCGAGCGCCTCGGGAGTGATCTCGACCGGCGCCAGGTCATGCTCTCCGCTCATTCCGCGGATGAACTCGTCGACCAGGAGAGGGATGTCGGCGCGGCGCTCGCGCAATGGCGGTAGGTCTATGTGGAGAACATTGAGGCGGTAGTAGAGGTCGCGACGGAACTCACCGAGATCGACGAGCTGCCGTAGGGGTTGGTTGGTGGCGGCGACGACCCGCACGTCCACGCGCAGCGGAACCTCGCCGCCCACACGCAGGAACTCCTTCTGCTCGAGGACTCTCAACAGCTTGGTCTGGGTGGACGCCGGCATCTCGCCGATCTCGTCGAGGAACAGCGTCCCGCGATCCGCCAGCTCGAAGAACCCCTTCCGTTGTGCGATGGCACCGGTGAACGCG
Organism: uncultured Gemmatimonadaceae bacterium; assembly: GCA_964465415.1. GTDB lineage: Bacteria > Gemmatimonadota > Gemmatimonadetes > Longimicrobiales > RSA9 > SLCC01. The sequence goes on along the minus strand of CAYXJH010000027.1, from coordinate 11,391 downwards.
CCCTTCTCGTGGCCGAAGAGCTCCGACTCCAGCAGCGTGTCCGGGAACGCGGCGGCGTTCGCCGCGATGAAGGGGCGGTGGCGGCGAGGCGACAAGGCGTGGAGCCCCCGTGCGACCAGCTCCTTCCCCGTCCCACTCTCACCGGTGACGAGGACATTGGAATGGACCGGCGCCATCTGGGTGATCCTCTCGAGCACCTCGAGCATGGCCTCCGTTTCGCCGACGATGCCGGTCACTTCCCGTAGCCGACGACGCTCGAGAATGCGGTGGGCCGCCAGGGCGACCTCATCGGGGTCCACAGGCTTGACGAACGTCTGGACGAGGCGGAGCCGGGCGCGGAGGCTCGGTGGGGCCGCGGACTCGGACTCGGCAAGGCCGATGACGGGAAGCCGGCCGAGGGCTGCCGCCTGATCGGCCAGACGATGGGCTCGTTTCTGATCCAGGCCTCCCGTAAGGATGAGGAGCGCCGGATCCTCAACGTCCTCGAGCGTCTCGGATGGCGTCAGAAGCTCCACAGGGGTGCGACGTCCCAGGAAGACGTCGCGCAGCCGGACTGCCGGCTCCAGGTCCGTCGTCGTGATGACGACGCGCTCAGCCATGGTGCGGATGCCGGTGTGTGTCCCGTCCGCGCAGGAGCTGAACGGCGTGCGGCGCGAGACGATCGAGAACGGCGAGCCCATCGCGAACCCCGCCTGTGCTGCCGGGCAGGTTCACGATGAGGGTCCGGGCGCGGATGCCGGCCACCGCCCGGGAGAGCCATGCGGTGGGAACGGCGGAGGCGCCTTCGAGACGAATGGCCTCGGCGATGCCCGGCGCCTCTCGCTCGATCGCGGCGCGCGTGGCCTCCGGGGTGACATCCCGGTCGGTGAATCCGGTCCCGCCCGTGGTAAGGATCAGGTCGACCTCTTCGGCCTCGGCGAGCTCGATCAACAACCCGAGCAGGCGGTCGTACTCGTCGGGCAGGAGCCGCCGGCTGGCCAGATGATACCCACGATCCCGAGCCCACGCCTCGATGGCGTCGCCGCTCGTATCATCCCGCTGGCCGCGGCTCGCGGCATCGGAAACCGTCACGATGGCCAGGCGAATGGGCTCCATGGGCGCGTCAACGACGCAGCGAGCCTTCCGTGTAGAACGGCGGCCGCACGACCTCGGCGGGAATGGCCCGGTCCCGGATCACGACCTCGATGGACGTCCCCGCCCTGGCCGCTTCGACGGCCACATAGCCCAACCCTACCCCTTTGCCCGTGGAGTGGCTGAGCACGCCGCTCGTCACCTCGCCGACAGGCTCGCCGCCATGACGGATCTCGTACCCCTGCCTGGGAAAACCCTTCTCCTGGAGGACGAACCCCACGAGCTTCTCGCGGACGCCCTCCTCCTTCTGGCGCGCCAGCGCGGCGCGGCCGACGAAGTCGCCCTTGTCCAGCTTCACCACCCAGCCGAGACCCGCCTCGAGCGGCGTGCGCCGCTCGTCCAGGTCGTTTCCGTACAGAATGTACCCGACCTCCAGCCGGAGGGAGTCGCGGGCGCCGAGGCCGGCCGGCGTCAGCCCTTCGGACTCACCCGCTTCCAGCAGCGCGCGCCAGACCCGGCTGGCGTCCAGCGCGGGCACGTAGAGCTCGAAGCCGTCCTCGCCGGTATACCCGGTGCGGCTGATGATGGACTCCACGCCGGCGACGGACCCCACCGCGAAGTGGTAGAACCGGATCGGCGGCAGCTCCACATCGGTCAGACGGGACAGGATCGCCTCCGCCTTCGGCCCCTGGAGCGCCAGGAGGCCGAAAGCCTCGGAGCGATCCGCGAACTCCACCTCGTATCCGCGGGCTGCCTGCTCGAACCAGGTGCGGTCCTTGTCGCGGTTGCCGGCATTGACCACGACCATGTAGTGATGTGCGAACCGATAAACGATGCAGTCGTCAAGCGCGGTCCCATCAGGTCGGGTGAGGACCGTGTACTGCGCCTGGCCCACGGCGAGCCTGGACGCGTCGTTCGTCAGCAGGTGCTGGATCAGGTCCAGGGACTGGGGACCCCGGACCTCGAACTCGCCCATGTGTGACACGTCGAACAGCCCCGCCGCGGACCGGACGGCGTGATGCTCCTTCACGATGCCGGTCGGGTACTGGACCGGCATGGCGTATCCAGCGAACGGCACCATCCGGGCGGCGTGCGCGATGTGTTCGTCATGGAGCGGCGTGCGCTTCAGATCGACGTCAGCCATTCCCGCCCCCCATAAGTTCCAACATGATCGCCTTCTGCGCGTGGAGCCGGTTCTCGGCCTCGTCGAACACTCGCGACTGCGAACCCTCGAACACGTCCTCACTCACCTCTTCACCCAGGTGGGCGGGCAGGCAATGCAGGAAGATCGCGTCCGGCGACGCGGCGGCCATGATGTCGCTGTCGACCTGGAACCCCTGGAAGTCGCGGACCCGCTTCTGCGCTTCCTCCTCCTGCCCCATGGATGCCCAGACATCCGTCGTGACGACATCCGCCCCGTCGGCCGCCTCCCGAGGATCGTTGGTGAGGACGACACGTGTGGCGCCGCCGGCTCGCTCGGCGATCCCACCGTCCGGCTCGTAGCCCGACGGCGTGGCGATCCGCAGGTCGAGCCCGAACCGGAAGGCAGCGTTGAGCCACGAGTTGGCCATGTTGTTGCCATCACCGATCCACGCGACTTTCTTCCCGGCCAGGTCCCGCCCGAACTCTTCCTGAATGGTCATCACGTCGGCCATGACCTGGCACGGGTGCAGGAGGTCCGTCAGTCCGTTGATGACCGGAATGCTGCCGTACTCCGCCAGCTCGACGACATCGTTGTGGTCGAAGGTCCGGATCATGATCCCGTCCACGTAACGAGACATGACCCGCGCGGTGTCCCGGATCGGCTCCCCGCGCCCGAGCTGGAGGTCCCGGGACGACAGGAACAGCGCGTGACCGCCCAGCTGGAACATCCCCACCTCGAACGAGACGCGCGTGCGGGTCGAGCTCTTCTGGAAGATCATGCCGAGCGTCTTTCCGGCCAGGGGTCGGCCGTTCTCCTCCCCCGCCTTCAGGCGATGGGCCAGATCGAGCAACCCGTACAGGGCGTCATTGTCGAAGTCGGGAATCGCAAGGAAATGGCGTGTATCGGGCATGCGTCCTCTCGTCGTCAGAACCGGGCTCAGGGCACGGGACAGTTTACAATCGAAAGGCGGTACGCGAAACGCGAGACGCGAGACGTGAGACACGAGACGCGAGACGCGAGACACGAGACACG
>CAYXJH010000027.1:6793-8044 GCA_964465415.1 uncultured Gemmatimonadaceae bacterium | reverse complement strand
GTCTCGGGTTTCGAGTCTCGGGTTTCGAGTCTCGGGTTTCGAGTCTCGGGTTTCGGGTCTCGGCAGTCCTACAGGATGTAGCGCCTCAGGTCGTCATCCTCGAGGACCTTGCGGAGCCGATCGCGGACCCGGTCGGCGTCGACGTGGACGTGGGTCTGGGCGGCGTCCGGGAGATCGAACAGGAGGTCTTCGAGCAGCGTGGTCATGACGGTGTGAAGGCGTCGTGCTCCGATGTTCTCCATGCGCTCGTTCACCTCGGCGGCGATGTGGGCGATCTCGCGGATGGCGTCGTCGCTGAACTGGAGATCCACGTTCTCGGACCCGACCAGGGCCTGGTATTGCCGGACCAAGGCGTTCTTGGGCTCCTGGAGGATGCGGACGAAGTCCTTCTCGGTGAGGGCCTCCAGCTCGACACGGATCGGGAAGCGTCCCTGGAGCTCCGGGATCATCTGGCTCGGCTTGGCCACGTGGAACGCGCCCGCCGCGATGAACAGGACGTGGTCGGTGCGAACCATACCGTACTTGGTCTGGACGGTGCTGCCCTCCACGATGGGGAGCATGTCCCTCTGCACACCTTCGCGGCTGACATCGGGGCCGGCACCACCCCTTTCACCGACGACCTTGTCGATCTCGTCGAGGAAGACGATGCCCATGTCCTCGGTCCGGTCGAGCGCTTCGTTGACGACCTCGTCCATGTCGACGAGCCGATCCAGCTCGTCCTGCAGCAGGATCCGGCGGGCTTCCGGTATGCTGACGGTGCGGCGCTTCTTCCGCTTCGGCAGCATGTCCTGGAGCATCTCGGTGAAGTTGAAGTCCATCCCGTCGAAGCCACCGCCCATGGGCATCATCATGCCCTCGATGGACGGCGCGTGCTGCACCTCGATATCCACGGTACGCTCGTCCAGCTTGCCATCTCGCAGTAGCTTGCGAAGCTTCTCGCGGGTACGGGCCCGGCGTTCTTCGCGAGACTCGTCGACCTCGCCCGCCTTCTCCTGGGCGGACCCGCTCGGCCCGACCACGAATGCACGGACGCTGGCCCCGCCGTCCTCCCGCTGGTCCGGCGCGTCGACCGGGGGCAGGAGGAGGTCGAGAAGACGCTCCTCGACGCCGGCCTGCGCTTCCTCCTCGACATCGGCCTCGCGCTCGTCCCGAACCATGTTGACCGCGACATCGACGAGGTCGCGGACGATGGATTCTACGTCGCGCCCCACGTAGCCCACCTCGGTGAACTTCGAGGCCTCCACCTTGATG
>CAYXJH010000027.1:0-6783 GCA_964465415.1 uncultured Gemmatimonadaceae bacterium | reverse complement strand
ACCCCGGTGGGACCGATCATGATGATGTTGTTGGGCATGATCTCCTCGCGGAGATCATCGGGCGCATGCTGCCGTCGCCAGCGATTACGGAGGGCGATGGCGACGGCCTTCTTGGCCGCGTCCTGGCCGACGATGTACATGTCGAGCTCCGCCACGATCTGGCGCGGCGTGAGCTCATCCAGCCAGCGCGGCGGCGCGTCGGGCTCCTGTGCCCGCTCGGTCGATACGGTCAGTGTGTCGTTCATTTATTCCTGCGTTCCGTCCAGCTCGAGGACGGTGATGTTCCGGTTCGTATAGATGCAGATATCGCCGGCGATCTCGAGCGCGCGGCGCACGACATCGCCGGCGGACATGTCGGTATGCTCCCTGAGTGCTCGAGCCGCTGCCAGCGCGTAGGCGCCCCCACTGCCGATGGCGACGATCTGGTCGTCGGGCTCGATGACGTTGCCGTCGCCGCTGACCAGGAATAGGTGCTCGGCATCGGCCACGGCGAGGAGCGCCTCGAGGCGACGGAGATATCGGTCGGTTCGCCAATCCTTGGCGAGCTCGACGACGGCCTTGGGCAGGTTACCGGGATACCGCTCGAGCTTCTCCTCGAACTTCTCGAACAACGTGAAAGCGTCGGCAACGGAGCCAGCGAAGCCGACCAGGATCTTACCGTCGCGGAGCTTGCGGACCTTCGTCGCGCTCCCCTTCATGACGGTATCGCCGAGCGTGACCTGGCCGTCGCCGCCGAGCGCCACGCGTCCCTTTACGCGTGTGGCAATGATGGTAGTGGCGTGCATTTCACTCGAGCTCATGTGATGGTGTACCCCGCGCCGCAGATCGGTTCCGAGTCGGTCGCACGAGGGGCGCGTGCCCACGTTACGATCAGGCGCGCGGATGCGCGGTCCCGTAGACCCGCTTCAGCCGCTCCCTGGACGTGTGGGTGTAGATGCGGGTGGTCGACAACGACGCATGGCCCAGGAGCTCCTTAACCGCCATCAGGTCCGCCCCCGCGTCGAGCAGGTGCGTGGCGAACGAATGGCGGATCGAATGCGTGGACAGCTCGCCGCTGTCCGCGACGGCGTCCAGGAACCCGCGTACGATGTCCTGGATCCTGCGGACCGAGAGCCTTCGTCCCGTATCCGAAACGAACACTGCGTGTCGGTCCGGCTGGCCTGCGCGGGCCAGGATCTCGCGGCGGCGTGGCTCGTAGCGGCGCAGAACCCGCGCGGCGGCGGTTCCGAGGGGAACGATGCGCTCCTTCCTCCCCTTGCCCCGGACCCTCACCTGGTCGCCCACGAGGTCGAGGTCCCGCATGGACAGGCCCTGGAGCTCGGACACGCGCATGCCAGTGGCGTAGAAGGTCTCGAGGATCGCCAGGTCCCGGGCCCCGTTGAAGCCTCCCTCCGACGCGCGGGTCTCGGCAATCAGGAAGATCCGATCCGCATCGCTCCGCGTCAGCCAGGTCGGGAGGGTGCGGCCTACCCGTGGTGAGCGAACGGAGCGCGCCGGGTTTGCAGTGACGATGCCCTCCCGATGGAGCCAGCGATAGAAGGACCGGATCGCCGACAGCTTGCGTCGAATGCTGCGACGGGCCAGGCCCTTCCGGGCGAGGTAGCCGAGATAGGATCGCAGGTCGAGGCGATCCACATCGGGCCAGTCCCAATGCTCACGCTGGGTCCCCATCCAATCCCGGAACTGAAAGAGGTCGCGGCGGTACGCGGCGACCGTGTGGACGCTGAGCTGGCGGCCATCTTCCAGGTGCCGGAGATAGTCGCCCAGCGGGGTGCCGGCGTCCCTCGATCCGGTCATACGGTCGCGTCGGCTGCTGCTGCCGGGGTCGGAGCCGCCGCGGACCTGATGTCCGCGGTTGCGATCCAGGCGTCGAGGTCCGTTCGGGCACGTTCCGCGAGGCGCTGCCGCTTCTCGCGCTTGTTGCGGATCCGTTCGGTCAGTGGCTCCAGCAGCCCGAAGTTCGAGTTCATGGGCTGAAACGTGCGGCTGTCCGTCTCCCGCAGATAGCGGTAGAGCCCCCCGAGCATGGTGGTGGGCGGTGGAACCGTCGGATCCTGGCCCGTCGCCATACGGTGCAGGTTGATCCCGGCCAGGATACCGGACGCGGCCGACTCGGTGTATCCTTCCACGCCCGTGAGCTGCCCCGCGAAGATCAGGTCGGGCCGGTGCTGCGGCGCACCGTAAGACGAGAGGCGGGCCGGAAAGTTCAGGTACGTGTTCCGGTGGATCGAGCCTGTGCGAAGGAACTCGGCCTGCTCCAGCCCGGGGATCATTCGAAAGACCCGCCGCTGCTCGCCGGTCCGCAGTCGCGTCTGGAATCCGACAATGTTCCACATCTGCCCTGCCCTGTCCTCGCGCCGGAGCTGAACGACGGCGTGAGGCTGTCGGCCGGTCCGGGGATCCCGTAGCCCGATCGGCTTCATGGGACCGAACCGGAGCGTCTCCGGCCCCCTCTCCGCCATGACCTCGACGGGAAGGCAACCTTCGAAATACGGAATGTTCTCCCAATCATGCCCGGGGTAGACGTCGGCCGCCCGCAGCTCCCGGATGAACGCATCGTACCGGGCACGGTCGAGCGGACAGTTCAGGTAGTCGTCGCCCTCGCCCCTGCCCCAGCGGGACGCGAGCCACGCCGTGTCCATGTCGATCGATTCGAACGCGACGATGGGAGCGATGGAGTCATAGAAGGCGAGGCCGTCATCGCCGAGGAGTGACCGGATCTCCGCGGCCAGGGCGTCGGACGTCAGCGGTCCCGTGGCTAGGACCGTGGGCCCGTCCGGAAGTCGCGTCACCTCGTCCCGCCGGATCCGGATCCGGGGGTGCGCCTCCATGATGGCGGTCATCCGCCTGGAGAACAGGTCGCGGTCGACGGCGAGAGCGGTGCCGGCGGGGACGCGGCAGCGATTGGCGCACGCGAGCAACGTCGAGCCCAGAGTTCGCATCTCGGCTTTGAGGAGGCCGTGTGCGTTCTCCGTATCCTCGCTCTTGAACGAGTTCGTGCAAACGAGCTCGGCCAGTCCGTCGGTCTGGTGGGCCGGCGTCGCGCGCACGGGCCGCATCTCGAGCAGGTCGACATCGTGGCCGAGCTCGGCGAGCTGCCAGGCCGCCTCGCAGCCCGCCAGCCCTCCCCCGACGACGGTCACCGGGACCATTGGCTCACTCCGCAGCTCCGGCTTCGACCGACTCGGGCGCCATCTCCGACTTGCACCCCAGACACTTGTAGAACTCGCCGCGCGCCTTCGTGGACTTGGTGACGAGCAGGCCGGTCTCGCACGTCGGGCAGGGAACTGGAACGGGTCGATCCCACACCGACCAGTCACATTCCGGGTAGCGGGTGCAGCCCCAGAACGGCTTTCCCTTGCGCGTCCGCTTCTCGCCGACCTCTCCCTTACCGCAGCTCGGGCAGACGAGGCCGGGAATGGTCACCGGCTTCGTAAACTTGCACGTGGGGTGATTCTCGCACCCGATGAACGGTCCGAATCGCCCGGTCCGCTGCATGAGGCTACCACCGCATTCCGGACACGACTCACCCGTCGGCTCGGGCTCGGGACGGTCCTCCTGGTCGAGCGGTCGGGTATGCCTGCATTCCGGGTACCCGGTACACCCGACGAACCTGCCGTATCGGTTCCAACGGACCGAGAGCGGTTTCCCGCATTCGGGGCAGACTTCGTCCGTTAGCTCCATCATCGAGCGAAGGATGTCGCCGCTCCTGTCCTCGCCCCGCTCCAGCTGCACCCGGAACGGCCCATAGAAGTCCTGGAGGACCGCCCGCCAGTCCAGCTCGCCCTCTTCGATTCGGTCCAGCTCCTCTTCCATCTCGCTGGTGAATCCGACACCGAACAGCTCGGGGAACAGCCGGATCAGGACCTTTGCGACGGTCGCACCCAGGGGCGTAGGGACGAACCGCTTCTTGTCCATCTCGACGTACTTCCTATCTCTGATGGTCGAGATGATCTGGGCGTAGGTGGAGGGGCGTCCGATACCGAGCCTCTCGAGCTCCTTCACGAGACTGGCCTCCGTGAACCGGGGCGGCGGCTGTGTGAAGTGCTGCGCCGGCTCGATGCCCAGCAGGTCGACCGTCGCCTTCGCCTCCAGCGCGGGCAGGGGCGCCAGGTCGTCGAGCGTGCGGTGGTCCCCTTCCTCGCGCGCTTCCTGATAGAGCCGCGTGTAGCCGTCGAACCGCAACACAGATCCCGTGGCCCTGAACAGGTAGCGTCGGCCTCCGCCCTCGAGGTCGAAGTCGACGGTGGTCGTGTCATAGACGGCCGGCTTCATCTGGCCGGCCATGAACCGCAGCCATATGAGCTCGTACAATCGGTGCTGGTCCTTGTCCAGGTACCGCTTCACATCGTCCGGGGACCGCGTGGGCTCCGTGGGGCGGATCGCCTCGTGGGCCTCCTGGGCCGCCTTCTGCTGCTTCCCGCCCCAGAGCCGTGGCGATGCCGGGAGGTAGTCGCCGCCGAACCGTTCCTCGAGCCACGCCCGGGCGGCGCCGGCCGCGGTGCCCGAGATACGGGTCGAGTCGGTTCGCATATAAGTGATGAGCCCAGCGGCGCCGCCGGGCAGGTCCACGCCCTCGTATAGTTGCTGCGCTACCCTCATCGTGTGGCGGGCATTGAAGCCGAGCCGCTTGGCCGCCTCCTGCTGGAGTGTGGACGTCGTGAACGGGGGCGGCGGGTTCTTCATGCGCTCGCGCCGCTTGACGGAGTCCACGACGAACGGCACGCCCTCGACATCGGTCAGGACCCGGGTGGCATCAGCTTCGTTCGCGAGCCGGAACTTTCGACCGTCGATCTGATGCAGCTTGGCCTCGAACGTCTGCCCAGCGGCCTCCAGCCGGGCGGTGATCGACCAGTACTCCTCCGGCGTGAACGCCCGGATCTCGTCCTCGCGCTCGGTGATCAGCCGGAGCGCCACGGTCTGGACCCGTCCCGCGCTGAGGCCGGGGCGGATCGGCTTCCACAGGATCGGGCTGACCTGGTAGCCGACCAGACGGTCCAGGATCCGCCGCGCCTGTTGCGCTTCGACTTTCCGCATGTCCAGCCTGTCGGGCGACTCCAGCGCGCGGCGAACGGCATCGGCTGTGATCTCGTGGAACAGAATTCTTCGGAACCGGTCGCCGTTGTCTTCGTTGAACCCCAGCTGCTCGGCGACGTGATAGGCGATGGCCTCGCCTTCCCGGTCCGGATCGGTGGCGAGCAGGATACGGTCGGCGTCACGCGCCTCCCGGGCCAGGTCCCGTAGGATCTTGCCCTTTCCCCGGATCGTGACGTATTTCGGCTCGAAACCCGCCTCGACGTCCACACCGAGCTCCCGCTCCGGCAAATCACGGACGTGACCGACCGACGCCTTCACGGCGTAGCCCGATCCCAGGTACTTGCCGATCGTCCTCGCCTTCGCAGGCGACTCCACGATGACCAGACTCTTCTTAGCTTTCATCATCCTCCCGAGTGATTCCGAGCCGCAGCAGGATCTCGTCCACCACGGCCTCCGACGTCTTCCGGTCCACGTCCACAACCAAATCCGCCGTCGCGTACACGGCTTCCCGTTGCCGGAGCAGCGCCGAGACCCGCTCCAGGGCCGGCTCCGTGTCGACCGACCCGGCCAGGAGGGGCCGCTCCACGGGATCGGCCGCCGCCCGCCGCGCGGCCTCCGCGGCGGAGATCCGGAGCCAGACGCGGAAGGTACCGGGTCCCATTTTCCCGGCGAGCGCAGACTTAGTCGACCACCCGCCGCCCGGCGCGAGCACGACGCGGTCGCGACCCGCGAGCTCGACCGTGATGTCCTCCTCGATGACCCGGAAGGCGTCCTCACCTCTCTCGCGGATCAGGGCCCCGGCGGTCAGCCCGGTCCGGACCGCGATGAGCTCGTCGAAGTCGATGAATTCCCAGCCGAGACGCGCGCCCAGACGCTGGCCGACCGTCGACTTGCCTGCGGCCATGAAGCCCACGAGCACAATGCGTCGGGGACCCGGGACATGGCCATGGCTCACCGGGCGCCCGACTCGAAGGGCGGCTCGCCGGCGGCCTTGCCGATCTCCCTGCCCCGGCGCTCCAGATCGTCCTGATACCCCTCGATGTTTCGCAGCAGCTCCGCCATGGAGTCGCCGCCGAACTTCTCGAGGAGAGCATCGGCCAGCACGATGGCCACCATGGCCTCCCCCACGACGCCGGCCGCGGCGAGCGCCGCGACATCGCTACGCTCCCGGATGGCCTGGGCAGGCTCCTTTGTCGCCAGGTCGACACTGGCCAGCGGCTTCATGAGCGTGGATAGCGGCTTCATGGCGACGCGGACCACGAGGGGCGCCCCGGTCGTCATCCCGCCCTCGAGGCCGCCGGCCCGGTTGGTCGGGCGGTTGTACCCACCCGTCCGGCGGATGCTCCGGTCCGGCTCGTAGCGGATCTCGTCATGGACGCGCGAGCCGGGCAGCGTGGCAGCCTCGAAACCGAGTCCGATCTCGACGCCCTTCATGGCGTGGATGGACATCAGGGCGCCCGCGAGACGACCATCGAGCTTCCGGTCCCACGAGACATGGCTGCCGAGACCGACGAGCAGACCCGAGGCGACCACCTCGAACACGCCGCCCAGGGTGTCGCCAGCGGCGCGGGCCTCATCGACCGCCTGGATCATACGGGCCTCGGCCTCGGGATCCAGGGTACGCAGAGCCGACGCGTCGGCCGCGGCGTTCAGGTCGGTCGGCCAGTCTGCCGGGGGTCGGGCGACGACGCTGCCAAGACGGACGACGTGGCTGCCGATCGAGACACCCGCTGCGCCGAGCAGCCG
>CAYXJH010000026.1:13227-18954 GCA_964465415.1 uncultured Gemmatimonadaceae bacterium | reverse complement strand
GGACGGCGACGCAGGCTGAACGCCTCCTGGTGAGCGGACGCCCCGCACCGGCCAGCGTCGGGCGGGGCGTTCCTCCATGCGGTTTGTCGCGCCGTCAGATCACGGATCGGCCGATGGCGGTGATGCCGCCGATCACCAGGACGAGGGTACCGGCCACGCCGAGCGCCACGGTCAGATGGCTTCGTCGCTCCGCTGGCCGCCGCCGGTTGAGCACGCTGGTGAAGTGCGCCGCCGCGGCCGCCAGCACCATGAGGATGATGTGGCCCCACAAGGCAGGGTAGAAGGGCCAGACGAACACCAGGATCAGACCCAGGAGCACCTGGAAATCCAGAGTGCCAATGAAGATCGTCAACAGGGTCTTGCCGCCCCGGTCCCAGGGCCTGGACGTGACGGCAGCAATGATCGAATACAGGAACGACGCCAGGCCGGCCAGCAGGACCAGGTAGCGGAGCCCGGAGTGGGCATGGAACAGGGTGCTGACGAACGCGTCCATTGGGATCCGTCGTCGGAGTCGTGGTGTCGTGGTCGGCCGGAAATATGCAGGGAGGCCCGACCGAGCGCCACTGCCGCAGCCCAACTATGACCTGGAACGTCCCCAACCTTCCCGTCCGACCGCCGCTGCCGCCCATGGAGGCGCGCTCCACCGACGCGCTACCGTCCGGCGAAGCCTGGCTGTTTGAACCCAAGTGGGACGGGTTCCGCTGCATCGTCTATCGTGACCATGGCGCGGTGGACCTGCAATCCAAGGCCGGCAAGTCTCTGACCCGCTACTTCCCGGATGTGGTGGATCTCACACGCGAGGTGCCCGCCAGACAGTTCGTGCTGGACTGCGAGCTGGTCGTCCCTCAGGGTGACGACCTGGTCTTCGAGCTGCTGCTCCAGCGGATCCACCCGGCAGCCAGTCGAGTCGAGCGGCTCGCCCGGGACACTCCCGCGTGGCTCATCGCATTCGACCTCCTGGCCCGCGGGACGACGCGGTCGCTGCTCGACCGGCCGCTGCGGGAGCGCCGGGAGCGTCTCGAGGCATTCGCCCACCGGTTCCTCGCCGATGCACCACGCATACGGCTCTCGCCCGCCACGTCGGAGCGACGGGCGGCGGCCGCCTGGTTGGAGGGCCTGGCGGGCGCCGATGGCGTCATGGCCAAGGACCTGAACCGAGCCTACGCGGCCGGCGGGAGGGACGCCATGTGGAAGGTGAAACGGCGGCGGACCACCGACTGCGTGGTGGGCGGGTTCCGGTACAGCAGCGGACAGCGCAGTGTCGGCTCCCTGCTGCTCGGGCTCCATGACGCTGACGGCCTGCTGCACCACGTGGGTTTCTGCTCGAGCTTCTCCGACGTGGATCGGGTACGGCTACTCGAAGTGGTGGAGCCCCGGGTCGGGGAGCCGGGCTTCACAGGCAACCGGCCCGGCGGGCCCAGCCGATGGGCGACCGAGCGATCCGCCCAGTGGACCCCGCTTCGGAACGAGCTGGTCGTCGAGGTGGGCTACGACCACTTCACGGGCGGCCGGTTCCGGCATGGCACGACGCTCATCCGGTGGCGGCCGGACAAGGCCGCCAGACAGTGCACGTTCGACCAGCTGCCGCCGGAGGGTCTGGGGGTGCTCTCGACGCTGGTCACAGGCGGATCCCCACCGTAAGCCTGAGCGCCTGCGCCGGGTACGGCGTCACGCCCAGCCCTGGAGCGAACCCGTCCAGCGCTCCGCTCGCCCGCGCCTCGATCCGCCCGAAGTGCCCTGTCAAGCCTGCTTCCACGCCGATCGACAGACCGGTCTCGTGCATATCCACGTCCAGGATCGACCCTGTGGACCAGCCACCGAGCCCGCGCACCTCGAGGAAGGGCACGATGCCGGACCGCCCGAGCGGATACGCCGTGCCGAAGCCCAGTCCACCGGCCAGTACCAGGCCGTCGTCCGTGTCCGTGGCCCAGCGGGCGGCACCGCCGTGCACGATCACGCAGTGGCTCCAGCCGTCGGCCAGGCCGAGCCGACCGCTCAGGGTCAAGCGAACGATGTCCGGGGACGGCCCATGCTCGAACTGGGCTCGCCGGTAGCCGGCCCGGAACGCCACCTGCCGCGAGCTGAGCCTCGCGTCCGCTCCGAACTCCGCGCCGGTCATCCGGTTTGCGACGTCGTAGCGGACGGCGCCTGCCTCCACGGCGACCAGGCCGCCCGGCGGCACGGCGCAAGCCTGCCCCGCCGCCCCCGCGGGGACGACCAGGAGCAGCAGCGCGACGGCAGGGATCCTGGAGGGCACGGGTCAGTGGATGCGGAGGAACGTCCCGCGCAGGCGCGGCGGCGGACTGCGGCCATCGGACTCCACGTGGATCGCCGCACGGCCACCCTCTTCGACGCCGAAGACGATGTATCCGGCGCCGCCGGGCTGGAGCGTGAGCTCGCGGGCCGTTCCGGCCAGGAGCATCCCCGGAACCAGTGGATACGGCCGGTTGGTCTCCCGGTAGATGTCCCGAAAGTTCCAGCTGGGGTGCGCCAGAGCCGGGGCGAGGCCCGGCACGTGGTCGTCGGCGTAGAGACCCACGGCCCAGTCCTGGATCCAGCGGAGCGCGGGTGCCCCGAGCACCTGGTCGAGGTTGCGCAATCCTGCGGTCGTCGAGTTCACCAACCGGAAGAAGATCTCCTCATCACCGGCGCCGGTGCGGTCCGACGCGTAGCGAAGGAAGGACCACGCGGCGCCACGGGTCGGCAGCCAGTCCAGCCCCATGAGCGAGGCGGTATCGGGCCGCTCCAGGAACCGCGTCACATTGTGGTGGTTCGAGCTCATGTACTGGTTGAACGCCGGAATTCCGCCGGGCGTCGATTGCAGCAGGTCGAGCGTGATGTTGGACCGCGGCGCCAGGCCGGAAGCCTCGTAGAAGAGCAACTCCTCGGCGATGTGGCTCAGGCCTTCGTTGAGCCATGTGTGCTCGAAGACCGTCGCGCCGTTGACGTAGAGGCGCCGGGCCGCGTTCACCAGATGCTGGTACTCATGCCCGATGATGTGGACGGCATCGTGCCGTAGCTGCTGCACCGTCCGAGCCGGTCCGATCGACCCGGTCGGGTCCGGCACCATCAAATAGAAGATCTCCGCCTCGTTGGAGCCGGGGCACGGGTCCAGTCGTTCGGAGCCCACGGTCGGAAACAGGTCCCCGGCCCAGGACACCGCTGCCGTGATGGTGGACGAGCCCGGCGGCGTCAGCTCGTTCACCGCCCGCGTGAAGAAGATGATCGTGCGGCCGTTCCCATCGATATCCGACGGCGCCCCGAAATGACGCGTGGCCACCGGGTGGATCAGGCTGTCGAACATCGTCGCGAAATAGGCGTAGTCCGCAGTGGCGAACCCGGACGGGTTCGCCAGGTCCGCCACCACGACGGCATGTTCGGAGACACTCATCACACGGGCGGTCCGGATGTCGAACCCGGAGCAGCTGATCGCCACGTTGAGCTCCATCAGATCACCGATCTGCGGGTCGCTGAGCATCGTTGCCGGCGGAAATGGGTCCGCGGCTGGAGCGGGCGCCGGTCGTGCCCGGATCCGTGGCTCCAGCTCCCTGATCTCCCGCGCCCGGATACGCCGATGGACCTCGTCGTCGAGGCGCGGGCGCCGGGAAACGCCGTCGTCGAGATTCCGCGCCCCGGCCTCCGGCTCCAGCAAGCCCGACGGAGATGCGCCGAATGCCATCGTCCCCATGAGGCCGGCGCCTTCCACCGCGATGGCCAGACGGCTCTGGTGCTCGTCCGAATTGTCGGTGGTCCCGGCGAAGAACGGCGCGTACAGGAACGTCGCCGGGCCGTCCGGCGCGGTGAGGCAGAGACCCCGGTGGCCCGTGCCCTCGAACGTGACCGCGTCGCCCACTGCCAGAGACACGGGCTCACCGAACACGCAGGCGTACAGAGACGGCGACGGGCCGGACACGTCCGTGCCACAGCCCGCGAGCGTCAGCGCTACGACGAGAAGGAGTCTGTGCCGCATGATCGGAAGATGGCGTCGGACTGCGCCCACGAACAACATGGAGGGTGAGCCTCAGCCCACGTCCAGCAGCCGCTGAAGCTCTTCGGGCGAGAGGTCCGCGGTTCGTCGCGAGCCGAGACGTCCCCCCGCACCCCCGGATCTCGAGAGGGACCCGGGACCCGTAGACGGCGCTCCGCCGTAGTCGTATCCCTCGAGGGACATGCGTGGGAGGGCGTAGCCCAGCACGCGCTCGATCGACCGGACCTGTCCGAGCTCCGCCGCCGTCATGAACGTGATGGCATCACCGCTCGCGCCGGCGCGACCCGTTCGACCGATCCGGTGCACGTAGTCTTCCGGGTCGTTCGGCACATCGAAATTCACCACGTGGCTGATCCCTTCGATGTCCAGGCCCCGCTGCGCCACGTCCGTGGCCACCAGGACCTGCACGTGGCCCTCAGAGAACGCGTCCATCGCGCTGCCCCGCTGCTGCATGTTCCGGTCGCCGTGGATCACGTTCACCTTCATCCCCGTCGCCCGCAACCGGTGAAACAGCAGGTCCGCGCCGCGCTTCGTCCGAGTGAACACCAGCACCTGGTCCATCTCCGGGTCCTTCAGCAGCTCCAGCAGCAGATCGACCTTCCGGTCCGGCCGCACGGAGTATACGATCTGCTCCACCGTCTCCGCCGCGGTCGCCTGCGGCGTCGCCTCCACCCACACCGGCTCGCGCTGGATCCGCATCGCCAGCGCGTGCACGCCGTTCGGCATGGTCGCGGAGAACAACAGCGTCTGCCGCTCCTTTGGCATCCGCTGAAGCACGCGCTCGATCTGCGGCCGGAACCCCATGTCCAGCATGCGGTCCGCCTCGTCCAGGATCAGCACGTCCACCGTGGACAGGTCAACGTTCCCCTTCTCCAGGTGGTCGATGAGCCGACCCGGCGTCGCGACCAGGATGTCGAAACCCGCCCGTAGATCCCGGATCTGGGGCTCATACGCCACGCCGCCATAGATCTCGCCCACGAACAGCTCGGTGTGGGAGCTGAGCTCGCGAGCGTCCGACGCCACCTGCTGGGCCAGCTCACGGGTCGGACACAGGACTAGCGTGTGAAGACCTTCCCGGTCCTCCTGGCGCTGGATCGTCGGAATCAGGAACGCACCCGTCTTGCCCGTTCCCGTCTGGGCGATGCCGAGCACGTCCCGGCCCTCACGGGCCGCCGGGATCGCCTTCCGCTGAATCGGCGTGGGCTCGGTCCACCCAAGATCGCCGATCGCGCGAAGCAACGCGCCCGATGACGTCAACTCATCGAACGTCATGACAGGGCTCCCGCTTTCGGCCAGGGAAGGGGCGGTGGGGGAAATCAACGAGTCCGGCGGCGACGGGCCCGGGCGTTGCGACGGCGCGCCGCCGCGGCCTTGCGCTTCCTCGCCTCGCTCGGCTTCTCATAGTACCGCTTCTTCTTCATGTCCTTGAACCGCCCGGACCGCAACATCTTGCGCCGGAACTTCTTCAGCGCCCAGTCCAGCCGGTCGTTCTCGGCGAGCACGACCTCGACCATTCCATCTCCCTTCGCAGGTGTTTAGACAACAAGGAAACATACCCGCCGCCTACGCGTGTGTAAAGCCGCTCGGGGTCCTTACATTTCGACTTCGACATCGACGTCGACTTCGAACTTCCGGTCGGGTGGCGACGAGGATCCGCGCGTCGATCCCGGTCGCGTCCGTGGCCCCAGACGCCACCCGGCATGGCTGAAGGCGCGAAGTCGCTGTCGAGTCGATGTCGA
>CAYXJH010000026.1:0-13127 GCA_964465415.1 uncultured Gemmatimonadaceae bacterium | reverse complement strand
GTCGATGTCGATGTCGATGTCGATGTCGAATTTGAACTCCCCCCTCCCGCCGGGTATATTACCCCGTTGGTCCCGGCACCTTCCGGGCGGTTCCCGATGAAGCAGCAGGACGATGGCAGGTCATTCCAAGTGGGCGCAGATCAAGCGCAAGAAGGCGGCGAACGATGCGAAGCGCGGCCGGATGTTCACGCGCCTGATCCGGGAGATCACGGTGGCAGCGCGGGAGGGCGGTGGCGACCCGGAAGGGAACCCGCGGCTCCGCCTGGCGATCGACACGGCGAAGGCGGCGAACATGCCGCTGGAGAACATCGACCGGGCGGTCCAGCGGGGCACGGGCGAGCTGGATGGGGTGTCGTATGAGGAGGTCAGCTACGAGGGGTACGGCCCCGGTGGCGTCGCGCTCTACCTCGAGACGCTGACGGACAACCTGAATCGCACCGTGGCGGAGGTGCGACATGTGCTGGAGAAGTACGGTGGGAATCTGGGCCAGAACGGGTCGGTGGCCTGGCAGTTCGAGCGACGCGGCCGGATCTATGTGGACGCGGGCCGTTACGATGAAGACACGGTGATGCTGGCGGCGCTGGAGGCCGGGGCGCTGGACGTGGTACGGGAGGGTGAAGAGTACGAGGTCACCACGGACGTGGCGAGCTTCCACGCGGTGCAGGGTGGTCTGAAGGAGCAGGGCGTCGAGTTCAGCGAGGCGGCGCTGGCGATGCTTCCGAAGGCGACGGTCCGGGTGGAGGGGCCGGAGGCGCAGAAGCTGGTCCGTCTGCTGGAGATGCTCGAGGACGTGGACGACATCCAGAACGTTCACACGAACGCGGACATCGACGAGAGCGCGTTGAGCGAGGTGGGTGCTTGACGGTCCTCGGGGTCGACCCCGGCACCGCCGCGACCGGATACGGCGTCGTCATCCGAGGGGATGGCGGCGCCGCGTCGCTTGCGGAGTGCGGGGTGATCCGGACCACGGCCGGCGCCCCGTTGTCGCTGCGGCTGCGGGAGATCCACGAGTCGCTCGGCGAGGTGATGGACCGGCATGCGCCGGCGGTGGTGGCGGTGGAGGACATCTTCTACGGCAAGAACGTGCGGACGACCGTGATGCTGGGTCACACCCGGGGCGCGGTCCTCCTGGCGGCCGCCCTGCGTGACATCGAGGTGGTGGACTATTCGCCGGCGGAGGTGAAGAGCGCCATCGTCGGGACGGGCCGCGCCACGAAGGACCAGGTCCAGTTCATGGTCAAGAAGCTCCTCCGGCTGAAGAGCGTGCCGGCGCCTGCCGATGCGGCGGATGGTGTGGCGGTCGCCCTGTGCCACCTGAACGCCGGCCGGCTGTCGGATCTCGCCCACCGGGCGCTCGCCCGTCGATGATCAGCCGGATCCGGGGCACCCTGCTGCGCCGTGACACCGACAGCATCGAGGTGATGACGTCGGGCGGCGTGGGCTACGAGCTGGCGATTCCCCTGTCGGTGTTCGAGCGGTTGCCCCGTGTCGGCCAGGACATCGAGCTCCTGACGCACCAGGTCGTGCGCGAGGATGACGTCATGCTCTTCGGCTTCCTCCAGGAGGGGGAGCGGGTGCTCTTCGGCCGTCTCCTTGGCGCATCCGGCGTCGGCCCCCGTCTGGCGCTCGCCCTCATGTCCACGCTCAGCCCTTCCGCGCTGGTGCGGGCCATCGGCGACCGGGACGTGGCGACGCTGGTGCGGGTGCCCGGCGTGGGACGTAAGACGGCCGAGCGCATCGCCCTGGAGCTGGCCGACAAGCTGGATGGGCTCGCGCTCCAGACGGGGCCGTCGGTCAAGGGCGCCGCGGCGCAGGAGGCGGTGGGCGCGCTCGTCGCCCTCGGCCATTCCGCGAGCGATGCCAACGCCGCGGTCCGGCGGACCATCGAAGAGGACGGACCCCAGCAGGATGCGAAGACGCTGATCCGGAAGGCCCTGGAGATCGCGCGGCGCTGACCGCGCGGCGCTGGCACCGGAACCGACGTTCGGGTGCGGGCGTACCAATCCGAGCAACGAAAACCAGGAGGTAGCGACGGGTGGCGAAGCGAGGGAAGGGGAGCGTGCGACGCGGCGAGAAAGCATCCACCCCGACGGCAGGGGCGGCGGAGCAGACTCCGCCACCGGCGCCGCGAACGGGTGGCCAGGTTGCGCTGGACTGGGTCAAGTCCATCGGTCTGGCGCTGGTGTTGTTCATGGTGCTCCGAACGTTCCTGGTCCAGACGTTCGTGATCACCTCGTCGTCCATGGAGGAGACGCTCATGGTCGGCGACTTCCTGGTGCTGAGCAAGCTCGCCTACGGCCCCCAGGTCCCGTTCACGTCGTGGCGGCTGCCCGGCTACACCCGCCCCGTGCGGGGCGACATCGCCGTATTCCGGCCGCCGCACGACCCGGACCTGGACGTCGTCAAGCGGCTGGTCGGCGGGCCGGGGGACACGCTGGTGATGCGGGACAAGCAGCTGTTCATCAACGGGGAGCGTATGGACGAGGCCTACGTCCGCCACTCCGACTTCGATGGCGACGTCGGTCATCCCTGGATGCGCTGGCAGTGCGGCGAGGCGGTTCGATTGGGACCGGACATCTCCGGTGCCTATCGGATCCCCGAGTCGGCGCGGGTCGACCCGGACGGCGAGACGTGCCAGCCCACGCGCGACAACTGGGGGCCGATCGTGGTGCCGCCCGACCACTTCTTCACCGTGGGCGACAACCGTGATGACAGCGTCGATTCCCGCCACTGGGGCTATCTCTCGGCCGACCGCCTCAGGGGCGAAGCGCTGATCATCTACTACTCGTACGACCCCCGGCTCCAGCGACCGTTCGCGTTCCTGCGCAACATTCGGCCGGGCCGGATCGGCAACGCCATCCGCTGACGACGCGCGGCAGCAGGAGGCGCCGCATGCTCTCCCCCGCCTAGAAGATCCTTCGCAGCGCGTAGCCGGCGAGGAACGCCGCGGCGATGGACGCCAGCGGGTGCCGTCGGACCTGGGTCTCTAGATCGGATCGCACGTCGTTCAGCTCCCGGGTCCGGACGTAGTCGGCGGCGCCGTCGATGCCATCGGCCGCGTTGTAGGCCAGCGGCCGGGCACGGCCCAGGACCTGGTTCTTGGCGGCCGCCCGGTCGCCCAGGTGACGAACCTGCTGCGCGGCCTCCTCCAGCTTGCCACTGGCGGCTCGACGGGCCTTGACCACCGGGCTGTGCTCGTCGGGGAACGTGCCGGGCTCACCCATGCCGGTTGCGCGACGGGTCTCCGTTTCCAGCGGCTCGGGGATCTCCCGGTCGGCCGGTCCTGTCCCGTGTTCGTCCATGGCTCTACTCCCTCGTGATTCCCTGTTTGAGGTCATGCGCTTCCTCCCGCGCCCACCGTGCATCTTCCTTCAAGGACTCGGCCGTGCGGGTCGGAACGAGCCCGCCCTTCCGGAGATCGCGAAGGCCCTTGATCACGAAGCCACCGCCCACCAGCAGCAGGAAGACGCCGGTGATGAGCGTTCCCAGCCAGTACGAGCCGAGCAGCGCGCCCAGGCCGAGCGCCATGGCCAGCACCAGGCACAGGCCGCCGACGGCCAGGATGGAGGCGCCGATGCCGATGTACGCGCTATCGGCGGCCAGGCGGCCCGCCGCCCGTCGAACCTCCATCTTTGCCAGGTCGATCTCCTGGCGCAGGAGCGTGCCCAGATCGGCGGCCAGGGAACGAACGAGGTCGCCTAGCCCAAGCCCGGCGTCGCCCGCGTTTCCGGGTGGAAGCTGGTGGTCGGGAGCCGCTCGTCCACGCTGATGGGTCCGGGTGCCATCGGGTGTGGCCATCGTCGTGCTGCCTCCGTCGGTGGGTGCGAGTCGGTTCGCCGCCGGTGCAATGCGTGTGCCGGACTGGCCGATCGGGGCCGGGCCGGCGAACTTCTTGCAACGGAGGGCCGGTATTATACGCTAGCTACCCGAGAGGCCTGAGGCCATGTCCGACACGACACCGACCCGGACCACGAAGACGACGCCTACCGCAACAACCGACGCCGGCCCGGTTCCGGCCCCGCCGGAGCGGACGCTTGCTCGCGGTCCCGTCCTCGATGGCGTCGGCTCGAACGGTCGGCCAGAGGATCCGGAGGCGATGCGCGTGGAGATTGAGCGGACGCGGGAGCGGATGTCGTATACGCTCGACGCCATCGAGCACCGCCTGGTGCTGCGCAAGCGGGAGATCTGGGCGAAGGCCACGCTCCAGGGCTTCCGGCGCAAGATCTCCACGGAGCCGTGGCGTTCCATGGCCATCGCGTTCGCCGCCGGCTACATCGTGGCCGCGATCCGCGACTGAGCCCGTTCCTCGCCTCGTCCGAGCAGGAGCCAGCCGAGCACCACGAGGGGTAGCAGGACCAGCGTCGCCAGGAGGTAGGGCCGGTCCAGCAGCGTCGGGTCGGTCAGCGCCACCTGGAACGCTACGGCGCCGCCCTCCTCCCCGCCCACGTGGATCTTCAGCTCCCAATCCCCCGCACCGACGATATCGAACTTGGCCGCCTTGAACAGCCGGTTCGTGGCCTGGCGTCGGGTGGCCGTGTGCCGGATCGGCGCGGCATCGAATCCGATCGCGACGGCCTCGACCGTCACCGGCACGTCCAGCACCGATTGCCGGGCGGTGTCCTGGACCAGCACACTCACATCCACCTCGCCCGTGCGGAGCGGGGTCGGGCTGGTGAAAACCGAGACCATGTAGGGACCCACTACCTCCCTCGAGATCCGGACCGTGCCGCCGTTGGCCAGCAGCGGGGACGCCACCATGAGCACGCCGGCCGCCGCGAAGGCCAGCCCGGTCAGGTTTGGGCGAAGGCGTGTCACGCCACCTCGGCGTCGGCCGGAGCCGCGGCGGCCTCCCGCTCCCGGACGAGCTCGGGGACCCATACGTCGCCCTCGTCCTCCCGGATCATCGCCACGACCAGGATGAGGAGCGGCACGATGTAGAGCAGCCCGCCGAAGATCCACATGATGAGCCCCGCGAGCTGCTGGTCGTCCAGGGCGGATAGTCCCCAGAGTCGGGGCGCGTCGATATACGTCTGATACCAGGCCGTCTGGGCCATGGACAGGGTGGCGCCGATCGCGAACCCCGTGATCTTGGCGGGGAAGAGGTAGATGATGCCCGCCGCGTAGCTCATCCGCCGCTTCGTGCCCGTCGGGTGGATGATCGGCCAGTAGTACAGCAGGGCGGCCCCGAAGAACGTGGCGTGCTCCAGGTCGTGGATCAGGGTGCGGCCCTGCGCGGCATCATACAGCGGTGGAAAGTGCCAGGCGACGATCACGACCACGAAAATGGGCAGCGCGATGCCGGGCCGGGTCAGGAAGTGGAAGACCCGGTGTATCGGATGCGATGGGTGCAACAGGCGGCCCAGGCGTCGGCGGTTCCCACGGGAGAAGGCCCAGAGCATGGGGAGCAGGGGCGCGCCCAGCCAGATCAGCGGCGCGGCGATCATGACCAGCAGCAGATGCTGGATCATGTGCATGAACATGAACAGCGAGTCGAATGTGGCGATGGGGGAGAGCAGCGCCACCGCGACCGCCAGGAGGCCGCCGCCAAAGCACCACGCCCGCCACGGCTTCAGGATCCGGCCCCCGCGTCCCCGGCGCCGCAGTCGCAGCCAGCCGCGCGCGTAGAGCCCGCCGGCCAGAGCGATGCCCATGACGACCTCCGGCTCGAACGACCAGGACAGCAGGAACGCCCTCAGGTCACCCATCGATCGGGACCTCCTGGTGATGCATCATGTCGTGCTGGTGCTCGTGCTGCTCGTGGCCGGGCATCTCGTGCCCCGGCATGTCCATCATCATCCCACGCATCGCCATGGGCTGGGTCATGATCCAGGCGCCCGCGGCGGCCAGGACCATGGCGAGCAGGGCCCAGGGAGCGAACCCGAGCCGGACCGCCCGCCGGGTGGGGAACGTAGCCCGGGCGATGAAGTATAGCAGCACCAGCGACCCGATCAGGCCGACCTCGAGCGCGACGATCTCGAAGGGGATGAGCCAGTCGGTGGGTACCAAGGGACCCAGGCTCCAGTCCGGGGCCGTTGTGGCCAGCCCCACATCGCCGGCGACCCGGTGCAGGACGGGCACCAGCGTGAGGCCGCTGGCCAGGAAGTGGAAGCCGTAGTGGGCGATCCACATGGCGAAGCCCAGCGGCACCAGGCCGTAGGCCATCCGGAGCAGGACCCGTCGTGCCGGCACCGAGCCGCCGCCCAGTCGCTGGCTGGCGGTCGTGGCTCCGGCGAGCAGCACCGCGGGGAGAAGCCCGAGAGTCACGATCAGGAAGATTGTCCAGCCGACGACATGGCCCTCGCTGCCCAGCGCGCCACTCAGCGCGGCCTGGAAGTCCTGAGTGGGGCCGATCATGCCGGCGGCGTTGACGAACGCGGCGAAGACCAGGACCATGGTCAGCACCAACAGGTCCGGCCGGTCCCCGAGCCGGCCGATACCCGAGCGCCACCGGTCGCGCACGAGCTCGGCGCCGGGGACGCGTGCGATGACGCCCACGTTGTCGTGCGGGCAGGCCTGGACGCAATCGAGACAGAACGTGCAGTCCATGTTGCCCACCTTGCGCGGCTGGTAGAGCCACAGCTCGCACCCGGACTGGACCAGCCGGTCGCCATCGTAGCGGCCGGCGATGCAGTCCTTGGTCTGGCACGCGTCGCACACCGCCGAGTCCCGGACCCGCACCTCGCCCGGCGAGGCCAGGCTGTTCACGAAGTTGAACGAGCCGATCGGACACACGTGCTTGCAGAACGCCGCGCCCTTGAAGAACCCGTCGATCACGAACGCGGCGGTGAAGTACGCGAGGACGAGCCATGCGGTCAGCCAGGGGCTGTCCCACAAGTCGAAGGCCTCGTACCCCCAGAAGAACGTGACGAGGAGCGCCAGCGCCAGCCACTTCGGCCGTAGAGCCGTCGGCCAGCTCCGGTTCGCGGGGAGGAGCTTCTTGGCGAGCCGGCGCGGCAGCATGAACGGGCAGGCCATGCAGAAGAGGTTGCCCACCAGCAGCAGCGCCAACACCACGAACCCCCGCCACTGGATCCACGGTCCGACCCCGGCGGCGTTCTCCGGCCCGGCCCTGGGTCCGAACAGCCCGTCGACCACGATGACGGCGGCCAGCAGGAGCAGCGGAACCTGGACGGCGGTGCGGGCGTGCTTCCAGCGGATGAACCGCCCGAGGACCGGGATCCGGGTGAGATCGCCCCGCGGTGGCGGCGCCGACGGCAGGACGGGGAGGGTACGCGAGGAAGTGCGAGTAGCCATCGACTCCGATCAGAGTCGAAGCAGTCGCCGCACATCCTCGGCGAGCTGGTCCGGCGTCACGTCCGGGCTCCAGAGGAGCCGGAAGTTGCCGCGCCGGTCGATTCCGAAGATGTGGCTGGTATGGTCGATCAGGCGCGGGGGCGGGTGCGACGAGTGGTCCGAATGGGCGTCGTCGCCCGGATGGGGGCCGCTGACGTACACGCCGTACTCCCCGGTGATCTGCTCGAGCTGCTCACGGGAGCCCGTGAGGCCCACGAAGCGGGGGTCGAACGCGGCAAGGTAGTCACGCATCCGCTCGGGCGAGTCCATCTCGGGATCCACCGTGACCAGCAGAACCTGAACCTCGCCGAGGGCGCGGGCCTGCTCCAGGGCGAGCCGGATCCGCCCGAGCGTCAGGGGGCAGACGTCGGGGCAGTGCGTGTATCCGAAAAACATGAGCACGGGGCGGCCCTGGAAGTCGGACAGCGCGAGGCGCCCGCGGTCGGCCGCCTCGAGCTCGAAGTCATGAGCCGGGATCCCGGCCCCGAGATCGGTCCCGTGGAACGTGGGGGGCACGCCGCGAGAGAGGGCGAACGCAGCCACGGACGCCATGACCACCGCCGTCACGGCGAGCACGGCGAGCAACGGGTTGCGCGGCATCGGGGTGCATCCGGATACAGGGAGACTCTTATCCGCGGGGAAGCTAGCGAATGGCGCAGCCGGGGCAAAGCCCCGTCAACGCCAGAGGCGGGTGGTCACGAACGTGGTCTGGCCCGGGCGCACCTGGACCGCGCCCAGGTCCACTCCGGCCCCGGTACCGGTGTCCAGCATGAGCTCGTGCTCCCCGACCGGCAGGCGGAGGCGGACCATGGCGACCTCGCCCGGGAGCAGGTGCCAGCCGCGGGTGTCGGCTCGCTCGGTCGCCAGGGTGCCCAGGTTGGTCAGGAGGCCGGCGATTTTGCCGGCGGCCTCATCATGCTGTGTAACGGAGTGCTCGACGGCCGTAGATATGGCCAGCTTCGAGGCCGCACGGGCCACGGTGCGGGCCAGCGTCGTGGTACGCTGCGCGTCGAAGTCGCTACGCACGCCGCCGGCCACGTCGAGCCGGGCGACGGGGGCCGCCGCGAGCTCGCCGGCGCGGACCCGTACCGTTCCGGCCGCCGCCGGCTCCTGGTAAAGGACCGGCCACGAGATCCGGAGCAGGTACGGGGTGCCGTTTTCCTCCTCCTCGTCGTCGAAGGCGGCATCGTGCCAGGGCTCCAGGTGCAGCGGCGAGCGGAAGCGCTGGTCGCGATGGAAGCCGCTCCGGTCGCCGTAATGGTAGGACGCCGTCAGGAGGATGCGCGCGGCCGACTCCGCGGCCGCCACGACCTTGTCTCCGGCGGATCCCTCCGTCAGCATCTTGACCTGCCTCGCCGGCAGAACGATCACCACCGACTGCTCGACCCGGTGCGGAACGAACCCCTGCTCGACGAGCACGACGACGTCACCCGCAGAGTCGCTCGCCAACGGCCCGGCACCGTGCTCCCAGCCGCCGCCCGACAACTCGAGCGCGCGCTGCGCACGGCGATATGCCACGTCCGCTGCGTTCCAGTCCCGGGCGGCCTCGAACACCGCGCCCGCGAAGTAGTGGAGGAACGGCTGCCGGCCGTCGCTTCCGTTCGGGTCGTCTGGGTTCTGGTCGAGCAGCGCCTCGATTCGCCGGGCCTCCACGGCCGCGCCGTCCAGGTCGCCCGCGTCCAGGTAGTTGAGGGCGGCCAGGTACGGGATCATCAGCCGCTCGGTCGGCGCCGGGACGTAGGCGAGGGCCCGGTCGCTGGTGATGAGGCTGAGCGCTTCTCGTGACAGGCTCAACGTGACCCGGTCCTCAGCCAGGTACGAGGCCACATCCAGCAACCGGCTGCTTTCCTCGAGGGCGCCCGCATACCGTCCCGCGATGCCGGCATACAGCAGGCGCAGCAAGTCGTCGTCCGGGAGGGGGCGCTGGCCTTCGATCGTCGACTGGTACGTCTTCGGCGCCTGGAAGGCCAGGTCGCGGCGGAACGCATCTTCGTCGCGCGTGAGGCCGTTGGGCGCCAGGTCGTAGCCGCCGAACATCATGGAGCACCCCGAGAGGGGCAGGGCCACGGACAGCGCCGCGGCCCTGCGCCACGCTCCTCTCAACGCCGGCCGTGCCATGGTGCCGCCCGGCTCAGCGCCGCTCGAGGACGACGAGACGCTCGCGGGCGTATACCATCGCTTCCGCCATGCTCGCGTAGATGTCGCCCACCGCGCGGATTCGCTCCAGCTCGAGCTGGTGCAGGAACAGCTTGTACTGGATCGTCGCCTCCATGGGCCGGAGCATCTTGTCCAGCGTGGTGGCCACGCGGTACGTGACTTCCGGGTCCGCCGGGTTCAGCACGTGCGCCCGGTCGTACCGGTTGAGCGCCATCTCGAACTGGCCGCGGGCCGCGTAGTCGTCGCCCTCGCGGATCATCATCTCCGCCAGCGCCAGCGCCCGGCCTGCCGTGGTGGCGTCCTCCGGCGAGCTCACCACCCGAACGCCCTGGGCCTCGTTGTAGCTGTACGTGCGGACGTGGCCCCCGGCGACCTGCACCATGGCGAGCTGACCCATGGCATCACGCGGCGCCAGTTGCGCGCTCCGCGGCACCAGGATCGACCCTTCCGGCGTGCGCCGGACCGTCCACGCGTCGTACGTGGTCCGCGTCGCGGCCAGCACCTGCGCCTCGTTCATGCCCAGCGCCACCTCGCCCCGGGTGATCGCCGCGCAGATCTCGCCCTGACAGGTGGACAGGGCCACCGCGGCAATGGAGTCGCGGGTCAACTGCTGCGCGACCTGCTGGTGGGTTGCGCCCATGGCGACATCGTCGACGTACACTTCCGGGACGCGGTCGTTGTTGTCGATGATCGGCGGCTGGTGGACCCGGCGGGTCTGACAGGCCGCCAGCGTGACGGCCGTCAGCGCGAGTATCGATACCTTCATGGTCGTGGTCATGGTCCACCTCACCAGCTGACGCGGGAACGGGTGATGTACTTCTTGATCTGGTGGTTGCCCGCCCAGACCCGGACGTTGCTCTCCAGGTCCGTCAGCGTCGCGTCGATCTGGTAATATACGACGCGCTCCCGACCTTCCTGGTCCTCGATCGCCGTGATCTCGCCCTGGAACATGTAGTTCGCGCCCAGCTCCTGCGCCATCCGGGCACGGCTGCTGGCACGGGCGTGCTCCTGCTGGTCCTCCCGCTCGGCTCGGATCTCATCCCGCTCCGCGGCGCTCGCGACCATCGTCACCGCTCCCGAGTTGATCATGGCCCGCTCCAGGTCGGCGATGAACGTGTTCACCGCGATGTGCTCGAGCGTCCGGTTGCGGAAGGCGCCCACGATCACGGCCGGCGGTACTCCCCCGTTCAGCGAGGTGTGGCGGCTTACCCACGGCGCCGTCAGCGATTGCTCGATCAGGGCGTTCGCGACCAGCCGGGAGTCGGTGTCGTTCCAGCGGCCGGAGAGGTCGGTGACGCTGGCGGGGTCGATGCGCGTCACACGCTTGCCACAGGCGCTGGCCCCTACTACCAGCAGCGCCAGCATCAGCACGGTGATCGCTCGTACGGAACGGGTCATGATTTCCTCCACGTAGGGTTGGTGCTTCTGATACACGGACGCAGCGAGGAAGGTTCTGGTTAAGTCTCGGGGTCGTCGGGCGGCGCGTCTTCAGGGAAGTGGAGGGCCAGACATTGGCCGCAGATGCCGTGGCTGAACCTGACGTTGGCGCGTTTGCTGATGTACGCCTCCAGCTGGTTCCAGGCGCCGTGGTCGTCCCGGATCTTCTTGCAGTGGGAGCAGATGGGGATAATGCCGTGCAGGGTCTGGATCTCGGCGGTGCGCTCGGCCACCAGGTCTTCGAGGGTGGCGTTGGCGCGGGCCAGGTCCCGGGTGCGTTCCGCGACCTGGTCCTCGAGGGTGTCGGCGAGCTGGCGCAGGGCGGCGGAGCGCTCGGACAGGACCTTCCGGTACGTGCTGCCCACCAGGCCGAGCCATACGGCGCGTCCGAGGGCGGCGGCGATGGCCAGGGCGGTGACCCACCGCTCCGCGGGGGTCGAGAGGGGGACGAGGGGTTGGTCCGCAAGGGTGGGCAGGACCGCGACGAGTCCCAGCGTCGCGATGGCCAGGAGTATGGCGGCCTCCCTCACGCTCACCCGGAGGCCGCCGAACCCGAAAACGATGAACAGGACGGTGAGGAAGACGAGCCCGACCTCCGGCGCGTAGGAGAGGAAGCCGAGCTGGAGGGCCGTCCCCATGAGGACCTGCCAGCGGGACATGAAGAAGTCGTCGGCCGTCTCGCCGAGCCGGGTGGAGAACAGGGCGACGGCCACCAGGGTCGCCAGGCCGGCGAACAGGGCGTAGAGCAGCGGGGTGCGGAACGTGGTGGTGCCGAGGCTTGCGTACAGCGCGAGGATGACGATGTCCACGCAATAGCTGACCCCACTCGCGACGGCCGCTCGCATCCGGACTCGCCGCCTCCTGGCGATCCGCTCCGGGGTGAACCGGACCCCGGACGGCGTGGGTTGGGCTTGGGGGCCAGCGTGTTCCACTGCGTCCAATGTGGGTGAGACCACGCACGATCACAAGTACGAGCATATGTGGGCAATGACGTCCCGCCAAGCTGTTTTTCGCATTGCGGGATGTCGGCATGTCGTTCCCGCCTATCCGCGCCAGGAGGATCTACCCAATGAACGCACCAAGTAAGGGCGCCAGCGTCGTGATCGTCGCGGCGGCGATCGCGGCGCCCGGCTGCTCGGACTCCACCGGCCCCGGCGGCCTCACCCCGCAGGCCAGTATGGAGATCGCAACGACCTTGATGTTCGAGGTCATCAACATCGGGTTCTCGGCCATGGGCGGCTCGTTCGACCCGACGTTGGGGGCGGTGCTGGCCGCCGACGCACGGAGGGCGGCCATGGCCTCGATGGTGACGACAATCTCCGAGGCCGTACCGTGCGACGCGGGCGGGACGATCGTGGTGGAGGGAACGCACACGACGGACATCTCCGACCAGGGGACGGGGAGCGTGGCGTTCGACCTGTCCCAGCGCCCGGTAAACTGCGTCATGGCCACCAGCTACGGCAGCTACACGGTCAACGGGAGCCCTGCGCTCACCATCGAGGGCTCCCTGACGACCACGAGCTGGAATCTGGGCGTGTTCACCATGGCCTATGGTGGCGGATTCAGCTGGAACGGGCCGGGCGGCTCCGGGACCTGCAACATGAACCTCACCTACCACTTCGACTACGCGAGCTACGTGTTTTCGGGCTCTGGCCACATCTGCGGTCATGCGGTGAACTACAGCTACCCCTGACGCACCGCGCTTGACGCGCCGGTACGCCCGGCCCATCGTGGCCGGCGTCCCCGACAGAGGAGGGCTGTAGCATCCCGTTCGACCCCGTTCGGTCCCGTCGGCCGCTGCCTGGAGGGTGGCTTCCCGGGCTCGGTACCCTGCTGTTCCTGGTCCTGGCCGCGTGGGCCATGGCGGAAGGGCGGGCGCTCCCGTCCGCGGCGCCGGCCACGGCCCCGGACACGGCGTTCTCGTCGGGGCGGGCCATGGCCCAGCTCCAGGAGATTGCCCGGGCGCCCCGGCCCGTGGGGTCGCCGGAGCACACCCGCGTCCGTGATCTGATCCTCCATCGCCTCCAAGCGTTGGGGCTCGAGCCCCAGGTCCAGACCGGCGTGTCCGTACGCCGGGTCGGAGACGGTGTCACGGCCGCCTCGCTGCGCAACGTGGTCGCCCGGATCCCGGGGGTCGATCCGACCGGCGCGATCCTCCTCATGGCCCACTACGATGGCGTCCCGTCCTCGCCGGCCGCCGGGGACAACGGCGTGGGCGTGGCCACGGCGCTGGAAGTGGC
>CAYXJH010000025.1:0-18993 GCA_964465415.1 uncultured Gemmatimonadaceae bacterium | reverse complement strand
CTGACTCAGCGGACGACTCCACGGACGTTTCACGTGAAACAGCCGCCCATTCGCCGCGCGTCCGGCACCGGTACGGCTCCCTCGTATCGATGGGCCCAAGCTTGGCTTGCCGCGGTGGAGGGGTTCGCTATATTGCCGGGTCCCTCTGGGCGGATCTCCGACATCGGTGGCCATGGCACGTATCATCGCGATCGCAAATCAGAAGGGTGGGGTCGGTAAGACCACGACGGCTATCAACCTGGGCGCCTGCCTGGCCGTCGCAGAGAAGCGAACTCTGGTGGTCGATATCGATCCGCAGGGCAATGCAACCAGCGGCCTGGGAGTCCTGCGGGGAGAGGTGGAGCGGTCGGTGTACGACGTCCTCGTGGAAGGGGTCGAAGTTGCGTCGGTGCGCCTGGCCGAAACGCACTTCCCGTTTCTCGACCTGGTCCCCTCGACGCGGGACCTGGTGGGGGCTGAAGTCGAGCTCGTGAACGAGCCAGACCGGGAACTGGTGCTGAGGCGGGCGCTCGATGCGGTAAGGGACGAATACGACTACATACTCGTGGACTGTCCTCCTTCTCTGGGCCTGCTCACCCTCAACACCATGGCTGCGGCGGACGCGGTCCTCATTCCGATCCAGTGCGAGTTCTATGCGCTCGAGGGCTTGTCACAGCTGTTGAACACGGTTCGCCTGGTGCAACGCAACCTCAATCCACGACTAGAGATAGATGGCGTCCTGCTCACGATGTTCGACCAGCGATTGAATCTGTCTCGACAGGTGGCGGCCGAGGCAAAGGAGTACTTCGGCGACCGCGTGTTCCGGACGGTGATTCCCCGGAATGTACGGTTGGCCGAGGCGCCGAGCTTCGGGAAACCGATCGTGTTGTACGACATCCTGTCCGCGGGCGCCCAATCCTACTTGAGCCTGGCACGCGAGATTCTTGCCCGCGACGAGAGTCGCGTCAGCGTGGTCGGGTCGCCTCCAGCTGTGGCGGAATCCTGAGCCGGGAGAGAGAGCGGGAAATGGTGAAGAGGGACAGGCTGGGCAAAGGGCTCGGTGCGCTGTTGGGTGAGTACCTCGGGGACGGAGACGGGAGTGTGGAGGCACGGAGCGTTCCTGTCGCCGCCGTGCATCCGAACCCGTTCCAGCCCAGGCGGGAGTTCGACGAGGAGGAGCTGGCCGACCTCGCCCGGTCCATCCATGAGAACGGCCTGCTTCAGCCGGTGGTGATCCGGCCCGCGGGGAATCGTCCGGGCGCGGATCGCTGGGAGCTGGTGGCGGGCGAGCGTCGATGGCGGGCGATCACGAGGTTGGGCTGGAAACAGGTACCCGCCGTGGTTCGCACGGTTGATGATCGCACCCTTCTCGTCCTGGCGCTCGTGGAGAATCTCCAGCGGTCCGAGCTCGGCGTCTTGGAGGAGGCGGAAGGGTTCCAGCAGTTGGTCACGGAGTTTGGCTTGACCCACCAGGAGGTGGCCACGGCGGTGGGACGCGATCGGTCCACCGTGGCTAACACGTTGCGTCTATTGCAGTTACCGCACTCAGTGCGCCGCTTGCTCGAAACGGGCGCCCTGACGGCCGGCCATGCCCGCGCCCTGCTGGCGGTACCGGACGCGGTCCGGATGGCGGACCTGGCCAGGTCCGCGGCGGACCAGCAGTGGTCGGTGCGTGAAATCGAGGAGCGGGTCAGGCAGGTGGGCCCGCGCACTCGGCGCCGGCGCGGCCGCCGACAGGACCCGGAGGCGCGCTCGCTCGAGCAGGAACTGGAGCGTTCCCTGGGCACCCAGGTCCGGATTCGCCGGACCCGCGGTGGAACAAAGGGCCGCATCGAAGTATCGTTCTATGATGCAGAGGATTTCGAGCGGCTGTTCGAGTTGATGGCGGGCAAGCCGGCCGTCGAGGTGGTCTCGTGAAGGACGAGAGAAGGCTCTCGTTCATCATCGTGCCGCACGGCGACCTGGAGACGCGCACGTACGACATCTCGTACCGGGCGCTCAAGGGGCTGCTGATCGCAGGCTTCGCCCTCGTCATCCTGCTCGTGGTCATGGCGTCCACATGGTGGTTCGTCGCGACCCAGGCCGCGCGGGTCGTCGGACTCGAAAATGAGGTCGCCCGCCTGGAGGCGGAGCGAGCCAGGGTCGCAGATCTGGCCCGGGACCTCTCCGAGGCCGAGCAGCAGTATGCGCGAGTGCGCCAGCTGCTGGGCGTAGAGGGCGCAGCAGCGAGCCCGGAAGTCGCACTGCCTCCGCTCCGCGGCGAGGAGGCAGGCGCGGCACCGTCACTCGCCGAGCCCAATGTCCCCTCCGCCTGGCCGTTGACGCGACCCGGTTTCATCACCCAATTGCGCGATGGCGTCGAGGGGGGTGATCATCCGGGGCTCGACATAGCCGTCTCCACCGACAGCTACATCAGGTCGGCCGGCGCGGGAGTCGTCCGGGACGCGGGTCTCGACGAGGTCTACGGGAATTACATTCTCATCGATCATGGGGACGGGTTCGAGTCGATGTACGGTCACGCATCGCGATTGTTCGTTCGGGCCGGCGATCGGGTCGAGCGGAACGAGGTGATCGCGTTGAGTGGCTCGACAGGGCGGTCGACCGCGCCGCACCTTCATTTCGAGATCCGGAGGGACGGGGAGCCGGTGGACCCGCTTTCCTACGTCCGGCAGCCGAGCTGACCAGCGACCAACACAGGGGATGGAATGTCAAAGAACGAGAACGTCGGGTCACAGCAGGGACGCGAAGGGGTCATCTCCATCATCGGGCCAGGAATGCGTGTAAAAGGCGACTGCCAGACCGAGGGAACCCTACGGATCGAAGGAACCGTGGAGGGAACCGTCCGGGCCGGCAAGGCTATCGTCCTGGGCAAGGATGGCGTCGTCGATGGCGATATCGTCACCCAGGATGCCGTCGTCGGAGGTCGCGTCAATGGCTCGATCGTAGCGGAAAGCCGTCTCGAGCTGCAGGCGACCTGTGTCATCGAGGGGGAGGTCCGGGCTCGGCGGATCAAGCTCGAAGAAGGCGGCAGGCTCAACGGTACCGTGCATATCGGTGAGGTGTCCGCCTCGTCGACCCGGAGTGGGGGTGCCACCGGCGGCCGATCCCCGGGCGGCCGGGTCGCCACCGAGACGCCGTCGGCTCCACGCGAGGGCGAAAAGCAGGAGCCGGCCGGTAGCTCATGAGCCGGTCACCGCGGCCAATGTGACGGAAATTGTCCACATTCGGAGTGTCAGACCTAATGCGTTGCAGGAGAACGCGTTACGGTCGATCGTCCAACGCCGGACATAAGCTTGTGGATAATACGAAGGCTTTATCCACAGTCGGGAGCAGCACGCCGCACAGCCACCGAGATCGCTGACGTGGCCGTTCCACTCTCCGAACTGGTTCGTTATCTGGACGAATATCTGGCAATCGACGAGATACCGGATTCGGATGACGCCCTGAACGGGTTGCAGGTGGAGTCGCCGGGCCCGGTCGAGCGCATGGCGGTGGCGGTCGATGCTTCCGAAGCGTCGATCCAGGCAGCGGTCCGTGAAGGGTGCAACCTCCTCATCGTCCATCATGGGTTGTTCTGGGAGGGAAACCGTCCCATAACGGGGCGGAGGTACCGACGTCTTTCACTATTGCTTGGTTCCGGTGTAGCGCTGTACTCGGCTCACCTGCCGCTGGACGTACATCCCGAGGTCGGGAACAACGCGGTCCTCGCCGGTGCGTTGGGTCTGGAGGCTCGGGGTTGGTTCGGGTCGTACAAGGGTATGGACATCGGGATCTGGGGTGAGCTCTCGGTGGCGCGTGGTGCGTTCCGCACCCGGCTGGCGGAGCTCGTCGGCGGGCCGGTGACGCTGATTCCCGGCGGCCCGGAGCGTCTGGAGCGCGTGGGGGTGATCACGGGCGGAGGGGGTGGGTTCGTTGCAGCGGCCGTGGAGGCTGGCCTTGACGGTTTGGTGACGGGCGAGGGTTCCCATCACACGTTCTTCGACGCGATGGAGGGGGGGCTCAACCTGTTCTATGCGGGGCACTACGCCACGGAGACCTGGGGTGTGCGGGCGCTGGGTGTTCACCTCGAGGAGCGCTTCGGGATCGGCTGGACGTACCTGGACCAACCGACCGGCCTGTAGGAAGGCGATGGCGCGTGCCGGGTCGCGGCACGGTCCGGCTCAACGCTGTCCGACGTGGTCCCTGGCGATGCGGTAGTACTCCTCCAGCATCGGCTGGTGGTCGACGTACTCGGGCACCAGCCGTCCGGACTCGGCGGGATACGCCTCGGCGAGCCGCTGGAAATAGGCGCGTGCCGCCGCGTCATCTCCCTGCGCCGTCGCCGAGGTTCCCGCCACGCCGAGTCCGAGGATGTGATCGGGCACGTCGCGCAGGATCTCGCCGGCTGTGCCTCGAGCACTGTCGTGATCTCCAGCGGTCTGGTGCAGGATGGCGAGATGGAAGAGCCCGTCGTGGTCCAGCGCCGGCACCATTTCGTAGGCCTGAATGGCCATGGGCATGAACTGATCGACCTCGGCCTGCTCGTCGCGCTCGGCGGCGGCCATGACCCGGTTGAAGAGACGATCGGCGTCGGTCCGTATGTCGCCGGTGAAGCCTCCACCGAACGGGGCGGTGCCCGGCGCTGAGGGGTCGGTCATGGGAAGCGGCCCGGCCCGGTCCGCCCGCTGCGGGATGAAGAGGATGAGAACGACGACGAGAGCCGCGGCCGCTGCGATCCACCATGGGGCCGCGGACCGGCTATCGGTCGTCCCACCGACGGTTGCGCCGCACCGGTTGCAGAAACGGCCGCCTGGCTCGAGGTTGGTGCCACACTCGGGGCATTCGGAGCGAATCTCGGCGCCACACTCCCCGCAGAACTTTCCTGCTTGCGCCGTCGCACCACAGTTGGGGCATGTCATGCCGGGGAAGATAACCGGCGCCGGGCCGAGCATAAAGAGAACGAAGACGCTTGCTTTCAGGGCGGGCGCGGGTAGCTTCGCTCGCCTATGCGCGTATTCCTCACCGGTGGCACCGGCCTGATCGGGTCGCACATTGCGGAGCGACTGCGCCGCCGCGGCGACACGGTGGTGGCGCTGGTAAGGCATACCAGCGACGTGCGGCATCTGCGGGACCTGGGCTGCGACCTGGTCGAGGGTGACGTTCACGATACGGCTGGGGTCCTGGCCTCTCGCATGCGTGGGTGCGCCGCCGTGGTTCATGCGGCCGCGCGGGTGTTCACGCAGGGCCGCCGGGAGGACTTCATCCGGGACAACGTGGCCGGTGCGGAGCGGGTATTGCATGCCGCCGGAATGAGCGCGCCGCGGGTCGTTCACCTCTCCTCCGTGGCGGTTTATGCGGGCCTGAGCGTGGATGGCGGCCTGACGGAGGACCGGTGGCTGGAGGCGGAGCCGGATCGACAGGCGGCCTACGCCGCTTCGAAGCATCTCTCGGAGCGGGCGGCATGGAAGCTACACGACGAGGGCACGATCCGGCTGACGACGGTGCGGCCGAGCGTCGTATACGGCGAGCGCGACCGGGCGGCGACCCCGATCATCATGCGGGTCTGCCGTCTGCCGGTCCTGCCGCTCCCTGGCGGGGGTCGGGCCCTGCTGCCCCTGGTCTATGCCGGCAACGTGGCGCGCGGCGTCGTGTCGGCGCTGGATCGGGATCACGCGGTCGGTCGGGCGTACAACCTGGCCCTGGACCATCCGCTCACGGCGCGGGAACTGGTGGACGGCGTGTCCGGGGAGCTTGGCCGGCGAGTACGGATCGTGAGCGTCCCGGCCGCCCCGCTCAACGCGCTTGCCGGGCTCGTCGCCTGGCTCGGAAGGCGGGTGCCATTCACGCCTCCGACCGGGCTGCCGCGCGCCCTGCGATCCGTGACACAAGACAATCCCTACGATTCGAGCCGGTCGCGCAGTGAGCTGGGCTGGACGAATCTGACGACTCACACCGAAGGGCTGCGCCGCACCGTAGCGTGGTGGCGCGCCGGAGAGGCCGGACGATGACCGACGACCGAAGCGAGCTGCCCCCGGTCCAGGGAGGTGCTCCTGCCGGGCGCCCCCACCAGATCCCGGTGGTAGAGCTCAACCTCCCTCAGCGGGAGACGGAGGACGAGCGGCTGCTCCAGCGCGACGAGCCCGAGGAAGCGGAGTTCCTGCACACGGATCCGTGGCGTGTGTTCCGGATCATGGGCGAGTTCGTGGAAGGATTCGACACGCTGGCGGACCTGGGTCCGGCCGTCTCCATATTCGGGAGTGCGCGAGTCGTCCCGGAAGACCCATGGTACCGAGCGGCCGAAGAGACGGGGCGCCGATTCGTCGAGGAAGGGTTCGCGGTGATCACGGGTGGCGGGCCCGGCATCATGGAAGCGGCCAACAAGGGGGCGTACGACGCGAACGGCCTGTCCGTCGGGTGCAATATCGAGCTGCCGTTCGAGCAGGGAATGAATCCGTACGTCAAGACCGCGGTGAACTTCCGCTATTTCTTCGTACGCAAGACCATGTTCGTCAAGTACGCCGCAGGGTTCCTCATCTTCCCCGGCGGCTTCGGGACCCTGGACGAGCTTTTCGAAGCGCTGACGTTGATCCAAACGAGCAAGGTGCGGAACTTCCCGGTGGTCCTGGTAGGCCAGGAGTACTGGGCGGGAATGGTCGCCTGGATACGGGATGTCATGGCCGCCGAAGGAAAGATCTCGCCCCATGACCTGGACCTGCTCATCGTCACGGACTCGCCGGCCGAGGCCGTAGCGCATGTGGTGCGTGCGTACAGCGAACAGCTCGCGGAGGCGAAGACGCGCTCCCATCGCCGGCACAAGAGAACCGGGCTGGGTGACCCGGGCCGCCGCCGGGGCAACGGCGAGGCTCGCGTCATGGCGGCGGGAGACGACAACGAGCAGGGAGCTTGACGCATGGCTGAATCGCGACACCTGTCCGGTCCCCGCATCGACCCGACGCGCATCCATGGTGGGATCACCGCTGCTGAGCTCGTGAACGGAACGTTCGCGGCGTACAACGCGGGCCGGCTCCGCGAAGCGGCGCGGCTGTACACGGAGAAGATGCTGGATGATGACGTCACCGTGGGCGTGTCCCTGACGGGCGCGCTGACGCCCGCGGGGCTGGGCATCTCCTCGTTGATCCCGCTAATCGAGGCCGGGTTCATCGACTGGATCATTTCCACCGGGGCGAACCTGTACCACGACGCCCATTACGGCCTCGGCCTCGCCATGCATCAGGGGAACCCGTTCGTCAGCGACGTGGTGCTCCGCGAGGACGAAGTCGTCCGCATCTACGATATCTTCTTCGATTACGGCGTGCTCCTGGACACGGACGCGTTCTTCCGGCAGGTCATCAACGCCGACGAGTTCCAGCGTACCATGTCGAGCGCCGAGTTCCACCACCTGTGCGGCAAGTACGTGGCGGAGCGGGAACGGAAGCTCGGCCAGACGGGGGCGAGCCGGAAATCGCTGCTGGCCGCCTGTCACGACTACGATGTGCCGGTCTACACGTCTTCCCCTGGTGACAGCTCCATCGGCATGAACGTCGCCGCCATGGAGCTGCGCGGGAACAAGCTTCGCATCGACGTGAATGCCGATGTCAACGAGACCGCGTCCATCGTGCTCGACGCCAAGCGGCGGGGCGGGAAGAGCGCCGTCATGATCCTCGGCGGTGGCAGCCCGAAGAACTTCATGCTCCAGACCGAGCCTCAGATTCAGGAAGTCATGGGGATCGAGGAGAAAGGCCACGACTACTTCCTCCAGGTGACCGACGCACGTCCGGATACCGGTGGTCTGAGCGGCGCGACGCCGGCCGAGGCGGTGAGCTGGGGCAAGGTCGATCCCGACCGCCTTCCGGACGCCGTCGTCTGCTACACGGATGCCACCATCGCGCTGCCGCTCCTCACTGCCTACGCTCTGGCGCGCCACCAGCCGCGCGAGCCCAGGCGCCTCTTCCGGCGGCGAGCGGAGCTCCTGACGCATTTGAAGGAGGAGTATCGGGAGGCGCTGGCCGCGCGCGAGGGGGAGCGGGTGACGGGGCGGCCCGCCACCGTCCGGCAGTCGATGCTGGACCGGGATCGCTGACCCGACCATGCGCATCGCGATCAGCGGGTCCTCCGGCCTGATCGGCACCGCCGTCTCCCGACGGCTCGACGGGGAAGGTCACGCGGTCACCCGTCTGGTGAGGTCACGCGATGCGGCATCACTACCCGACGCAATGTACTGGAACCCGGCGGACGGCGAGATCGATGGGGCCGGGCTGGCGGGTCACCATGCGGTAGTGAACCTTGCCGGCGAGAGCATCTTCGGCGTATGGACCCGGTCCAAGAAGCGACGCATGCGCGGCAGCCGGGTCGGGGGTACGCGCCTGCTGGCCGAAACGCTGGCCCGTATGCCCGACGTCAAGCGCCCGAACCTGCTCATCAACGCCTCTGCCACCGGCTACTACGGCACCCGTCCCCCCGAGGAGCCCGTCACGGAGGACTCGGCGCCGGCGGACCGGTTCATGGCCAACCTCGTCCGGGAATGGGAGGCGGCGACGGGCCCGGCCCGCGAGGCGGGCGTGCGCGTTGTGCTGCTTCGGCTCGCGCCCGTCATCGCACCGGAGGGGATCCCGCTCCGGGCCATGACGCTCGCCACGAAGCTCGGGCTCGGCGCGACGCTGGGCAGCGGGCGACAGGCGTTCCCCTGGGTCACCCACGAAGAGATCGCTCGTGTGGTGTCCTTCGTTCTCGGCCGGCCTGACCTGAAAGGGGCCATCAACGTGGCTGCACCGGACCAGGTCACGCACCGGGAATTCGCCGACACGCTGGCACGGGTCCTGACCCGGCCCCGTATCCTGCAGATTCCGGGCGCGGTGATCCGGCTGCTGGGCGATCTGGGGGACGAGCTGCTGGTCGGGGCGCGGGTCGTCCCTGCCCGGCTGGACGCGGCCGGGTACGAGTGGCGGGACCCGGCGCTCGAGCCTGCTCTCCGCAGAATGCTCAACCGTTGATCCGAGGAGAGGCGGAAATGGAGCTCAGGGATACGCGACCGAACCGCCAGGGCGTGGCCGACCAGATCAGGACCCTCATTCGCTGTGCCCACGAGATGGCCGATGGTCTGGATCGCGAAACCTTCAACCGTCGCCCGCCCGCCGGGGGGTGGTCCGTCGGGCAGTGTCTCGATCACCTGAACGTCACGGCCCGCCTCTACCTGCCGATTTTCGCCGAAGCGATCGACGACGCCCGTGAGCGGGGCTGGACCGAGCGCCGCGACGGCCGGACCTTGATCGGGCGGCTCCTCACCTGGTCACAGGAGCCACCCACCCGGTTCCGGATGCGGACGTTCGCCGCGCTGGAACCCGGGTCTGACCTGGATCCCGAGGCCGTGCTGGAGGAGTTCGACGCGTTGCACGAAGAGCTCATCGTCCGCGTGAACGAGTCCCTCGGGCTGGATCTCCGGCGGATCCGGATCCGGTCGGAGCTCAGCCCGGCGCTCCGCCTGTCCCTGGGCGATTGGTTCGCCTTCCTCGCCGCGCACGGACGCCGACACATCTGGCAGGCGGAGCGTGCGGTGGAGGCGCTGGAGACAACGGAGTCGGCGGACCACCACACGGGCGGGAAAGCGGGTCCGGCAGGGGAGGACGCCGGCTGATCGGGCCGCTCCGGTGCTTGCGCGATCCGGCGCATAGGGATATTCAGTCTAGGTCCCCTGCCGGAGCCGCTACAACCACGAGGTCGTAGGTGATGTCTTCCTCGATCCCGCCCCGACGCCCGAGGCGCGTCCTTGTCGTGGATGACGATGAAACGTTGCGTGGCATGTTGGTCAGGGCTCTCACCGCCCATGGTTTCGCCGTGGAACAGGCGGGGACGGGCGGGGAAGCAGTGGAGGCCTTCGGTCGTTCCTGCCCCGATGTATTGCTGTCCGACCTGGTGTTGCCCGGCCCGAACGGGCAGGAGCTCGCGAGTCTCTGCCGGGCCCGTTGTCCGGATACCATCCTGGTCTTCATGAGCGGATACTCCGAAGAAGAGCTGCACCGCCTGGAGATCACCCAGGTTGTCTTCCTGCCCAAGCCGATCTCTCCCAACGCCCTCGTGCGAACCGTGAACCGGCTCATCGACGAGCGGGACAAATCCCAGGACTGATCGCCCACGGGGTGGCCTTCCCGGCCGCATTCCCCTA
This sequence comes from uncultured Gemmatimonadaceae bacterium, assembly GCA_964465415.1. Lineage (GTDB taxonomy): Bacteria > Gemmatimonadota > Gemmatimonadetes > Longimicrobiales > RSA9 > SLCC01. The sequence goes on along the minus strand of CAYXJH010000025.1, from coordinate 8,876 downwards.
ACATTTCATGCTTGCGCTGGACCGATGCGGCCGCCGGGGAACGTGCGCGCTGGTTCTCCGATCGGGCGCTGTCATCCGAGGAGCGGGAATGGGACGCAGCGGGGTGAAGGGGTACGCGCCGGGCGGCAAGGACACCGGGATCGTGAAGTCCAAGGGGACGTCTCGCGTCCCGATCCGGGACGGCGCCCCCATCGACATGGGCGAGCGAAAGCCATCATGGCTGAAGGTGCGGTCCCCTGGCGGCGACAACTACCGCCGGCTGAAGAAGCTCATGCGTGGACAGCGCCTCCACTCGGTGTGCGAGGAAGCGGGTTGCCCGAACATCGGCGAGTGCTGGGAAGCGGGCACGGCCACGTTCCTCATCCTCGGGGACGTGTGTACGCGAGCATGCAAGTACTGCGCGATCGCCCACGGCATGCCCACCGAGCTGGACGAGGACGAGCCGCGCCGGGTCGCCGAGGCGGTCGCAGAGCTGGCGCTCGAGCACGTGGTCGTAACCAGCGTGAACCGGGACGAGCTCGATGATGGCGGCGCCTGGATCTTCGCCGAGACCATCCGCCTAACCCGCGAGGCCCGGCCCGGGTGCACCATCGAGGTCCTGACCCCCGACTTCAAGGGCGATGAGGCGGCGATCGCCACGGTATCCCGGGCGAGGCCGGACATCTACGCCCACAACCTCGAGGTCGTGGAGCGGCTCCACCCGTCGGCAAGGCCCGGAGGTCGGTACTGGCGCAGCATTTCGTTCCTCGGGTACGCCAAGAGGCTCGATCCGGGCATGCTCACCAAGTCGGGGATCATGCTTGGGCTGGGCGAGACGCAGGATGAGATCCGCCAATCCATGGCCGACCTGCGCAAGGCGTCCGTCGATATCCTTACCCTCGGTCAGTATCTGAGGCCCTCGCCCCACCACGCGCCCGTCGCCCGGTGGGTCAGCCCGGACGAGTTTCGGCAATGGAAACACGTCGGAGAGCAGGAGCTGGGTTTCCGCCACGTCGAGTCGGGTGCCCTGGTCCGCTCCAGCTATCATGCCGAGACCCAGGCTCGTACGGTGGGTGCGGGTGGCGTCGGTGAGCTGACGGAGATCCTGGACAAGGACGAGCTCGCCCCGGGCGAGCTGCCGCTCGACCAGCTCCGCGCCCGCAGGGCGCGCGGCGTTGCCAGCGGGTCGCTGGAGCACGGTCTCGGCGGCGGTGGCGCGAACGGTGCGGCGAACGGAAGGCTCGTCCAGATCGAAGGGCTGCGGAGGTCGAATGGCTGAACAGACGAACGCGGGACGTGCAAGGAAGACGAAGCCGGACACGAAGTCGAAGGCGGGCTCCAACTCGGGGGCGGCTTCGAAGTCGAGTGCCCATAAGACCGCGGAGGCGAAGGCCGTGGCGCTTTCGCCGTCGGGCGCCGACGTCGACCGCTACGACAAGGCGGAGCATCACCGCATGCTTCGCCTCATGCTCCTGGGCCGGCGCTTCGAGGAGAAGTCGGCGGAGGCGTACGCCCTGGGCAAGATCGGCGGGTTCTGCCACCTGTACATCGGGCAGGAGGCCGTCGCCGTGGGGGCGCTCAGCCCACTACGTGACGACGATTATGCGATCGCGGCATATCGGGAGCACGTCCAGGCCCTCGCCAAGGGCATGACGTCCAGGGAGGTCATGGCCGAGCTGTATGGCCGGATCGATGGTTGTTCCAAGGGCAAGGGCGGCTCCATGCACCTGTACAGCGCCGAGCACAACTTCCTCGGCGGCTGGGGGATCGTCGGCGGGCAGATCCCGCTCGCCACCGGTGTCGGCTGGAAGATCAAGTACTGCGAGGAGGACCGCGTCTGCGTCTGCTTCTTCGGTGAGGCCGCGGTGAACCAGGGCGCATTCCACGAAGCGCTCAACATGGCGGCCCTCTGGCAGCTGCCCGTCATCTACATCGTGGAGAACAACCGGTTCGGCATGGGCACCGCCTGGGAGCGGGTGGCGTCTCTCTACGACATCGCGCAGAAGGCTTGCGCCTACGCCATGCCATCCGTCGTCGCCGACGGCATGGACGTGCTCGAGATGCGCGCCACGACCGAGGACGCGATCAGCCGTGCCCGGAAGAACGGCACCCCGACGCTCATCGAAGCCCAGTGCCACCGCTTCATGGGGCACTCCATGTCCGACCCGGTCCACGGCGTATACCGCACCAAGGAGGAGGTCGCCGAGGCGAAGGAGACCGACCCGATCAAGCGCTACATCGACCAGCTCACCGAAGCCGACCTGCTTACCGAGGACGAGCTGGAGGACATGGATGCCAACGTCCAGGCGGAGGTGGACGACTCGGCGGACTTCGCCGACAACTCACCGGAGCCGGGCGACGACGAGTTGTACACGGACGTGTATGCGGAGGAAGAGGTGCATGGGCGGCTGTTCTTCGATCGGAAGAACCGGGTCTGAGGTTCGGCTGCGCCTCTCAGGTGGCTTGTTTCTATAACATGCGGACTAGATGGCTGAGATAACATACAGGGAAGCCCTGAACGAAGCCCTCGCGGAAGAGATGGACCGGGATCCGGACGTCTTCCTGATGGGCGAGGAAGTGGGCCTGTACAACGGCGCCTACAAGGTGTCGAAGGGGTTGATGGACCGTTTCGGGGAGAAGCGGGTCGTGGACACGCCCATCACGGAGCTGGGGTTCGCCGGCCTCGGGGTCGGGGCGGCCATGGTCGGGCTGCGTCCGATCATCGAGTTCATGACCTTCAACTTCGCGTTCCTTGCCGAGGACCAGGTCTTCAACAGCGCAGCCAAGGTCCTCTACATGAGCGGCGGGCAGTTCAAGTGCCCGATCGTTTTCCGCGGACCGACGGGGGCGGCGCTCCAGCTGAGCGCGCAGCATTCCCAGGCCCGGGAGCCGACCTACGCCCACTTTCCCGGCATCAAGGTGGTGACACCGGGCACGCCGGCGGATGCCAAGGGGCTGCTCAAGGCGTCGATCCGCGATGATGATCCGGTGGCATTCTTCGAGGGAGAGATGTTGTACGCCCTCAAAGGCGAGGTGCCGGACGACGACGACTATGTGATCCCGCTCGGCGTCGCGGACGTCAAGAAGGAAGGCGACGACGTCACGATCATCACGCACGGCAAGATGGTGCACGTAGCGCTTCAGGCGGCTTCGGAGCTGGCCAAGGAGGGTGTCAGGGCGGAGGTTCTCGATCTGCGCTCCCTGAGGCCTCTGGATGTTGACGCCATCGAGACGTCGATCCGGAAGACGAACCGAGCTGTCTATGTCGAAGAGGGCTGGAGCTTTGCCGGCATCGCGAGCAGTGTCATCGACATCGTGCAGGATGAGTTCTTCGATTATCTGGACGCGCCGCTGCTGCGGGTGAGTCAGGCGGACGTGCCCATGCCGTACGCCAAGCGCCTGGAGCGCCTGGCAAAGCCGTCCAAGGAGCGCGTGGTCGAAGCATGTAACCGTGTCCTCTACCGAAACGGTTGAGTAACCCGAGCCATTCCGCGTTTCGAGTCTCGGGTTTCGGGTTTCGCGTCTTGGGTTTGGCGTTCCGGTTTTCGCGTTTCGGTCCAGTTCGTCCCCCGACCATACGACTGCGAGGGAGTGAAGAATGGCGACAAAGGTCCACATGGAGGCGCTCTCACCGACCATGGAAGAGGGACAGGTCGTCCGGTGGCTCAAGAGCGAGGGCGACGAGGTCGCCGACGGCGATATCCTGGCCGAGATCGAGACCGACAAGGCCACGATGGAGCTGGTGGCCCGGGGGTCGGGCGTGCTGCGCAAGCGCATGCTGGAGGAAGGTGAGACCGCCGACGTGGGCACCGTGATCGGCGTGATCGCCGGCAAGGATGAGGACATCTCGGAGCTCGTCGAGGGCGGCGGCGCCCCGGATCCGGGGACGGGCGACGAGGCCGAGGAAGCGGAAGATCATGGGGCGGAAGCGGAGAGCAAGGAGCAGCCGGCCGTCGCCCCGGCCGAGTCGCCGGGCGATGACGGGGAACGCACGGCTCGTGCGGCCGCCGACCGCCCGGATGCCGGTGATGATCGCGACGCCGGGGAGGACCGGGGGAACGGCCGGGTCAAGGCCTCGCCGCTTGCCCGGCGCCTCGCCGATGAGGCCGGTCTTTCCCTGCGGCAGGTCAAGGGAAGCGGACCGGGCGGCCGGATCACGAAGGCGGACATCGAAGCGGCCCTGGAGCGGGGCCCGACGGGTCCGACGCGGCACGAGCCCGCAGCTCCTCGATTCGTCCAACCGGCGTACGACGGCCCGGAGGTCGAGGAAGTCCCGATCACGCAGATGCGGAAGACCATCGCGAAGCGCCTGGTCACGAGCATCGGTCCCGTGCCCACGTTCTACCTCACGGTGGACATCGACATGACGCGGCTCACGGAGGCCCGCGAGCGGATGAACGCGCAGCTCGAGGAGGAAGGTCTCAAGGTCTCCATAAACGACCTGCTCATCAAGGCGACCGCGCTCGCACTCAAGCGCCACCCCGAAGTCAACGCCGCCTGGCATGACGACCACGTCAAGCGACATCACCGCGTCCATATCGGCGTCGCCGTAGCCATCGACGAGGGCCTCATCACGCCGGTCATCCGGGATGCGGACCTGAAGGGCGCGGCGCAGATCGGCGCCGAGGTCCGGGAGCTGGCGGGCCGGGCCAGGGACAAGAAGCTGAAGCCGGAAGAATATACCGGCGCAACATTCTCCATCTCCAACCTGGGCATGTTCGGGATCGAGGAATTCACCGCCATCATCAACCCGCCCGAGGCTGCGATCCTGGCCGTCGGTCAGGTCGAGGAGCGGGTCGTGGTCGAGGACGGCGACGCGCTGATCGCGCCGCGGATGAAGATGACCATGAGCTGTGATCACCGCGTCGTCGATGGGGCGATGGGCGCCGTATTTCTCCGTACATTGAGGGCCATGCTGGAGGAACCGGCCATGATGATGGCGTAGCCAGGGTCGCCCACCCACCCCATCGCCGAGCAACCACAAACTGTTGCTTCGACCCTACATACATGGTAAATATGGGTACCGTGGCCCGATCTCCCGCGCTCTGAGCGCCCCCGCAACAGTGCCGGAAGGTGGATTGGCAGTGCTCTTGCCTAGGAGGGCGCCTTCCACGAGGGTCTTTCACCGGTTCCAGTATGAGCGCAGTCAAGGTCGGCGCAACCGAGCAGCGCCTGATGACCGCTTCCACATCGAGTGGCGGGCGCCGGCTCCGGCTCCTGTTGATGGCGCCGCAACCGTATTTTCAGCAGCGCGGGACTCCCATCGCCGTCAGGATGCTCCTCGACGTCCTGGTTTCGCGGGGGTACGACATCACGTTGCTCACCTATCCGCAGGGCGAGGATCCGCCCGAGGCCGAATATCGGATCGAGCGCGTCGGTCGGATCCCGGGTATCGGCCCCATCCGTCCTGGCTTCAGCATCCCGAAGGTTCTGCTGGATGCCGCCATGTTCCGCCGGGCTAGGGCACTATGTCATGGGCTCCGGCCGGATGTCGTCCATGCGGTAGAGGAATCGGTATTCATAGCGCTGGCGCTGAAACGGCGTTACGGGGTTCCCTACGTATACGACATGGACTCGTCCCTGTCCCAGCAGATGGTGGAGGCATACCCATTCCTGGGGACGACCATGCCCATGCTCGAGCGGATGGAGCGGGCCGCCATCCGCGGAGGCATGGCGGTGCTCGCCGTTTGCCGTTCTCTGCAGGAGCATGCCCTCTCGCAGGCACCGGGGCAGTTGATAGCCCGGATCGAGGACGTCAGCCTGCTCGACCCTCGTCGGTCGCCCGGGGGAGGCGAGGACTTGAAGGAGACGACGGGCCGTGACGAGCCGATCGTCCTCTACGTCGGCAACCTGGAGCGGTACCAGGGCGTCCAGCTGCTGCTTGACGGGTTCCGGGCGATGGCCGACCGGCAGCCGGCGCAGCTGGTCATCATAGGCGGGAACAGGGCCCACATCGAGCAGCACGAGCGCGAGGTGCGTGATTGGGGCCTGAGCGATCGGATCCACTTCCTGGGGCCGAGACCCATGGCCGACCTCGGGTGGTACCTGGGCCAGGCCGATGTCCTGGCGTCTCCGCGGGTCACGGGCACGAATACGCCCATGAAGATCTATTCCTACCTCGATTCGGGCACCGCCGTCCTGGCCACCCGCTTGCCGACCCACACGCAGGTCATGGACGACCGGATCGCGTGCCTGGTGGAGCCCAGCGCCGACGGGGTAGCGGACGGATTGGTTCGCCTCCTGTCCGAGCCTCGCCTCCGCACCGAGCTCGCGTGCAACGCCAAGCAACGAGTGAAACAGGAGTACAGTCGCGGGGCGTTCGAGCGGAAGGTCCACACCTTCTACGACGAGGTGGAAGCGCGGCTCGCCACCCAGGGGCGCGCCAGCAGGTGACGCGCCACCAGTGCAGCGGCGAGGGCATGCCATGATCGAGAAGGCGATCAGCCTCGCGTTCGTCGTTGGTGTCCTGGCGCTCCAGCTCTGGGTCATCATTCCGCCGGGCAGCCAGTCCAATCACTGGTACTGGCCGTTCGTCAACTATCCCATGTACTCCCAGGCGAAGCTCCCCGGTGAGATGTTCAGGGAGCATGCGATCAAGGTGAAGTTCGGCAGCGAGGACTCGGCTCGTCGCCTGCTCGGATCGGGAATCGGGAAACCCGACCCGGTGAACGGGAAAGACGTATCGGTCACCTATGAGGAGCTGAAGATCCGCCAGTTCGTCTTTTACCGGTCCCTGACGCGGATCGACAGCTGGGCCTCGGGAACGGGCGGCTGGGGCGACGAGGAGATCCTGGAGGACATGCGTCTGCTCGAGCTGAGCATCTCGGAGTTCCTGTCGCCCCTCGATTCCCTGATCCTCGTGAAGCGAGACTTCCCGATCGGGCGCCGCGGTCTCGAGGACCGGGACCCGCCCTGGCAGGTCGTCCATACGTGGGCGTCCCGGGTGGCCGGCGAGGCCGCTCTCGCCCGGCGGGCGCCTCCCCGATGACGGCATGGGTCGAGCGCATCCGCGGCCTGGACTGGCACTGGTTCGGGCGCGGGACGTACAGGGACCTGGCGCTGGTTCGCATGCTCGTCGTCGGCGGCCATCTCCTGTTCTTCTACCCGCCGCTGCATCGCCAGCTGGCGTACGCCTCCGCGCACGCGGACACGTTCCTCCCTCTTCCGGCCCTGAAGGTCCTGCTTCTGCCCCTCGGCGAGTGGGGGATCCGTCCGGACCCCACCCTGATCCAGGCCGTTTGGCTCGTGGGCATCATCGCGGGCATCGCCGGGGTGCTGGGCAAGTACACGCGCCTGAGCCTTCTCGTCCACGCGGCGGCCAGCACCTTCCTCGTAGCCCACATGTACTCGTACGGCACTGTCCACCACCCGTACGGCCCCCTGATCATCGCGTTATGGGCTCTGGCCTTCAGCCGGTGCGGTCGGGTATGGTCGCTCGACGACCTGCGAGGCAGGATGGACCGTGCGCTTGCCCGGAGTCGCTTCGAGCCGTTGAGAATCGAGGATCACACAGGGCCGCTGGCCCGCTGGCCGCTCCTGCTGATCCAGTCGGTGCTCGCGATCGCGTACCTGTCCGCTGGGCTGAGCAAGCTGGCGGCGGGCGGCTTCGACTGGTTCCGCAGCTCCACGCTGGCCTTCTATCTCGTCCAGGACGGCCTCAGGCAGGCGACGCCGCTGGGCCTCACCGTGGCCGGGTACCCCACCCTCCTCACCATCACGGCGATCGCCGTCGTCCTCTTCGAGCTCACGTTCGTGCTCGCCGTACTCATCCCGCGCACCGCCTGGGTCTACGTGCTGATCGGCCTCGGGATGCACATCGGGATCCTCCTCACGCAGGGCGCCCCGTTCCTCCAGTGGCTGCTCCTGTACGTGGCGTTCCTGCCGGCGCTCCGAAGCACATTTCCCGTCACGTACCTGACCCCCCGGGTCAGGCGCTGGCTCCCATCGGGGCGCGAGCCTCGGTGGACGGTCATCTACGACGGGCACTGCCCGCTCTGCATCCGCACCATGGTGATCCTGGACTACCTCGATCCCGGCGATCGTCTGAAGCAGCTGGACCTCGAGCGCCAGTGGGACCAGGTTACGCCGCTGGCTCCGTCGCTGAGCCGGGAGCAGGCCCGTCACGCCATGCATGTGGTGACGCCGTCCGGCGACGTCCAGCAGGGGTTCGATGCGTTCCGTGAGCTGACACGGGCCCTTCCTCTCCTCTGGCCGCTGGCCCCCATCACCCACGCCCCGTTCGCGCGCACCATCGGCACCAGGATCTACGCAGTCGTGGCCCGTGGTCGGGCGCGAGGCGCGCCGTGCGGTGTGGAAGGGTGCGCCGTCCGGGTCTACCCGGCGGGCTGAACACGCTGGCTCGCGTGCCTGCAAGTCCGTGGGCCGCGCGCCATGGCCCTTGCGATTAGATTCACCAACGCGAGTGGGGTTGGCGGCCGGTACCACCCGTGCATTGCCCACAACTCCCTGCGGGGACACCGTTCCGCAGGTCGCGGAATCGGAAACGGAACGTAGACGATCACGATGGTAGCGAGAATCCGGAGAGGGATGTGGGCGGGACCGGGCGGGGAGCTACGTTCGTGACCCGTCGCGTCGTCTCGGTGATCATCCCGGCGCGCAACGAGGGCGCCGGGATCGGTGACGTCATCCGGGCGGTGCTGGCCCAACGCCACGCTTCCGCGGATGTCGAGGTGATCGTCGTCGACGACGGATCCACGGATGACACGGCCGCCGCGGCCGAGTCCGCGGGCGCTCGCGTGCTGCGGCTGCCACCGGGCCCCGACAGCGGCAATCCGGCAGCGGCTCGTAACCGGGCAGCGGAGGTGGCCAACGGAGATCCCCTTGTCTTCCTCGACGCCGACTGCACGCCGGCGCCCGGTTGGCTTGCGGCGATCCTG
>CAYXJH010000024.1:0-19337 GCA_964465415.1 uncultured Gemmatimonadaceae bacterium | reverse complement strand
TCCTTCTTCTTGTCCAGTCCATACGCCTGCGCCGCGGCCGTCGGCTCGTTGATGATCCGGAGGACCTCGAGCCCCGCGAGCTTGCCGGCATCCTTCGTGGCCTGCCGCTGAGAATCATCGAAATACGCCGGCACGGTGATCACGGCCCGTGTCACCTCCTGGCCCAGGTAGTCCTCCGCCGTCTGCTTCATCTTCTGAAGCGTCATCGCGGAGATCTCGGGCGGCGTGAAGGTCTTGTCGACGTTGGGCGCGTGCACTTCGACCCGGTCCTCCGAGTCGCAGCGGATCTCGTACGGCACCTTCTCCCGTTCACTGCCGACCTCCGAGCAGCGCCGGCCCATGAACCGCTTGATCGAGGCGACCGTGTTCTTGGGGTTCGTGATCGCCTGACGCCGGGCCACCTGACCGACGAGCCGCTCACCATCCTTGGTGAACGCCACGACGGAGGGCGTCGTCCGGCCCCCCTCCGCGTTCGGGATCACGACCGGATCACCACCTTCCATCACCGCCACCACGGAGTTCGTGGTGCCCAGGTCGATCCCGATTACCTTGTTCGCCATCTCATCTCCCGAGTTCTTGATGTGTGCCCATGCCGACGTTCCGCCCGGTGCAACGGGTATGCCGTGCCGGGGCCCCTTTTTCGCGCCATATCGGCGTGGCCCGGCCCCCGGCCTGCCGGGTTGGCAGCATATGACGGGGGCGACCGGCGACGGCCATCTCCCCCTCGGATTCCATTGACCGCGTCGGGATCCGCCTGCTATTCTGCCGCCGCCGGGCGACCCTGGTTTCCCCCATGCAGCGAACGCATGCCGCGCACCGTCAGACCCTCGAGCGCTGCGCTCCTCCTCTGGACGCTTGCCGCAATCCTGATCGTCGGAGGCGTGCTGGCGAGCCCGGCTGTCGCGGGGAAGCTGGCGGACCACTTCGTCGCCGAGACCATCGCCGTCGGTGGTGGTGCGGTGGATACGAGGAGCGGCCAGGATCAGCCCGACCCGGGGGTCGGAAGCCCGCTGGGCGATGTGCGGGAGGAGGTCTCGACGCCATTCCACCAACGTCTGCTGTCCCTCATCGGTCTCCTGGTCATGCTCGGCCTGGCCTGGTCGGCGAGCGTGGACCGGGGCGTGGTCCAGTGGCGGGTGGTGTGGTGGGGGATGGGGCTGCAGCTGCTGTTCGCGCTCTTCATTCTCAAGACGCCGATCGGCGTGGCGATCTTCGCGGGACTGAACGACGTCGTGATTGCGCTGCTCGGTTTCGCGACGGAGGGTGCGAGGTTCCTGTTCGGTAACCTGGTGGAGCACCAGGTCCCGGTGACGATACCCGGGGAGGGTCCGGGCGCGGTGGCGCATACGGGGGCGTACTTCGCCTTCACGGTCCTCCCCACGATCATCTTCTTCTCCTCGCTGATGTCGGTGCTCTACCACCTGGGCATGATGCAGTGGGTGGTGCGGGGCATGGCGTGGGTGATGATGCGGACGATGCGGACGTCGGGTGCCGAAACGCTATCTGCGGCGGGGAACATCTTCGTCGGGCAGACGGAGGCGCCGCTGCTGGTGAAGCCGTTCATCGAACGCATGACGATGTCGGAGCTCATGGCAGTGATGACGGGCGGATTCGCCACCGTCGCGGGTGGCGTCATGGCGGCGTACGTGGGGATGCTGGTCCTCTTCTTCCCGGACATCGCCGGTCATCTGCTGGCGGCCTCGGTGATGTCGGCGCCCGCCGCGCTGGTCGTGGCGAAGCTGATGTATCCGGAGCGGGAGGAGTCGGTGACGAGATCCTCGCTCGGGGTCGACGTTCACTCGGAGCACGCGAATGTGATCGATGCGGCGTCGCGTGGAGCGGGGGAGGGACTTACGCTGGCGTTCAACGTCGGGGCAATGCTTCTGGCCTTCATCGCGCTGATCGCCATGCTCAACGCCATCCTCGGGGTGACGGCCTCCTGGTTGGGCGTGGAGGGCTTGCTCCAGGGTTGGGGCGCGCTGGCGGCCGGTGAGAGCCTGAGCCTGGAAGCGCTCCTCGGCTGGCTCCTCGCGCCGATCGCCTGGATCATGGGTGTTCCATGGAGCGACGCGGTCGCCGTGGGATCCTTGTTGGGGATCAAGACGGTGACCAACGAGTTCGTCGCCTACCTCCGGTTCGCCGATCTCCTGGCCGCGGAGGCCCTTTCGCCCCGGTCCATCGTCATCAGCACCTATGCGCTGGCCGGCTTCGCGAACTTCTCGTCCATCGCGGTCCAGATCGGCGGGATCGGCGGCATCGCGCCCTCCCGTCGGAGCGACCTGTCCCGGATCGGGCTGCGCGCCATGATCGGTGGTACGTTGGCCGCCTTTATGACCGCCACCATTGCTGGGATCCTGATATGACCGGGGACCTCGTCCGCACAGCCGTCGACCACCTGACCGGTCTCCTGGATCGCAAGCCGACCGTGGCCGTGGTGCTGGGGAGCGGCCTGGGAGGCCTGGCGGACAGGGTGGAAGATGCCACGACTTTTCCGTATGCCGACATTCCGGGCTTCGCGCCTTCCACGGTCGCCGGCCACCGCGGGCGTCTGGTGGTGGGCCGGCTGGAGGGCCGGGATGTCATGGTGTTCCAGGGCCGGTATCATGCATACGAGGGACATGATCCCAGGGACCTGGTCGTACCCGTCCGCGCGGCCATCGGGCTGGGCGTCCGGACGCTCCTGGTGACATGTGCCGCCGGTGGCGTCAATCCGCGCTTCGGGCCGGGCACCATCATGGTCCTGTCGGACCACCTCAACCTGATGGGTCGGAATCCCTTGGTGGGCCCGTTGCACGAGGGGGATGACCGGTTCCCGGACATGTCGGCTCCCTACGACCTTCGCCTTCGGACCCTGGCCGCTGAAGCGGCGCACGACGCAGGTACCGAGGTGGTGGAGGGGGTGTATGCCGCCGTGCTGGGCCCGAGCTACGAGACACCGGCGGAGATCAGAATGCTCTCTCTTCTGGGTGCGGACGCGGTCGGCATGAGCACGGTTCCGGAGGTGATCGCGGCGCGCGCGGCCGGCATCCCGGTGCTCGGCATCGCCCTGATCACCAACGCAGCGGCGGGGCTGGCCGCCGCTCCCCTCGATCACGATGAGGTCTTGGCCGAGAGCAGCGCATCGGCGGATCGGATGGAGCGGCTGATCCGGGGAATCCTGGTGCGCATCTAGGCATCTTGCGAATCCGGTGGTGGGCGATGACATTGCAGCACTCCCCAGAACCAGACGAAGCCGATGCCCAGCCTATCCCGTCGTAAGGGATCACTCCTCCTCGCCATGGTGGTGGCGGTGGCGTGCGGGGGAGATATCGACCCGCGCCGTGGCGGCACCGTCGTCATCGGGGCTGGGAGCGACCTCGACCATGCGAACCCGCTGGTGTCCGTGGACGCGTGGACCAACGAGATCCTCCGGTACGCCCTGTTCACCCCGCTCGTGCACTTCGGGCCGGATCTGGACTACGAGCCCTTCCTTGCCGAGTCATGGGAGATGCTGGGGGACACCGGCGTGGTGTTCAATCTGCGTCGGGACGTGACCTGGCATGACGGGACGCCAACCACGGCGCATGACGTGCTCTTCACGTTCGAACGGGCCACCGACCCCGCCACTGGCTTCCCCAACGCAGACTACTTCACGCGTTGGTCCGGTGCGGAGATCGTGGACTCGTTCACGATCCGGTTCCGGTTCGAGCCCCATGCCGAGCCCCTCGCCGGCTGGCCGTTCACGCCGATCGTGCCCGCGCATGTCCTCGATACCGTCCCGGCCGGGGCCATGCGACAGGCCGCGTTCAACCGGGCCCCCATCGGCAACGGGCCGTTCCGCTTCGTCTCACATCGTACCAACGACCGGTGGGTCTTCGAAGCGAACCCCGACTTCCCGGATGGGTTGGGCGGCCCGCCGCTCCTGGACCGGCTGGTGTGGCGGATCATTCCGGACAACACCGGCCAGATCACCGAGGTCCGGGTCGGCCAGGTCGACCTGGTCCTGCAACCCCGGCCCGAACAGGTGCAGGAGCTCGCCCAGCGGCATGGGTTGCGTGCCGTGGTCAAGCCGTCACGCCAGTTCGCATTCATCGCCTGGAATGGTCGGCGTCCGCCGCTCGACGACGCCCGGGTCCGGAAGGCGCTGGCCAAGGCGATTGACCGCGAACGGATCCTGGAGGGTGTGCGGCGAGGCTTCGGCTCCGTGGCCGTGGGGCCCGTCATGCCGTTCCACTGGGCGTACGATCCGGACGTCGAGCCGCTCCGGTTCGACCGCGAGGCGGCGATCGCAATGTTGAAGGATGCCGGGGTCCGCGACATCAACGGGGATGGGCGCCTGGAGCTGCCCGACGGCACCCCGTTCCGGATCGAGATCAAGCTTCCCGCGGGCAGCGATTTCAATCGGGACGTCGCCGAGGCCGTCCGTAGTGACCTCGCCAGCATCGGTGTCCAGGCGACCACGCGCCCGACCGAAGTGACCACCCTTTTCGGCGACGTGACCTCCGCGGACCGCCGCTTCGACGCAGCGCTCCTCGGCTGGTCGGGGGGGCTCCGGCTGGACCTGCGTGACACGTTCCATTCCGCGGCAGCCGACGGGCCCTATCAGTTCGCATCGTACCGCAACCCTGACCTGGATGCGCTGCTGGATCGGGCGGCGCTGGAGCTGGACCGCGGAGCGGCAGCTCCCATGTGGCAGCAGGTCCAGAAACTCCTGAGGGAGGATCAGCCCTGGACGCTGCTCTATTATCAGACCGACGCCTTTTTGGCCCGCGATCGCCTGCAGGGGATGGAGATGGACATCCGCGGCGCCCTCGTGACCCTGCCGCGCTGGTGGGTGCGCGATCAAGAGGCGCCGGACGCCGTTTCGGGTCACGTGGAGCCGCTCGATGACCAATGAGTCCCTGATCGTCCCGCCGTGGGTCGGGATCCTGGTGGCCCTGGCCATCGGCGCCCTGGTCCGGGTCATGAAGCTTCCCGTCCCGGCCCCGCCCACAGTCTGGGGAGCGCTCATGGTGCTCGGCCTGACCATCGGGTATCTGGCGATGAACTGGTTCCTGACCCGGTAACCGCCGTTATCACCGCGCCTGGAATGTCACGTCGCGGCGAGCCGGGGATGGGACCGCGCCCGGCTCACGGCGGGGCGACGAAGTGATTCAGGGGGCCGTTGCCGGACCCCAGTCCCGGGGCCGTGGCGATCGCCCGGTGGGCGTAGTCCAGGGCGTCCTCGACCGCCGCGCGGAGCCGCCGGCCCCGGGCCAGACCCGCTGCGATCGCGGCCGACACGGTGCACCCCGTCCCGTGGGTGCTGGTCGTGTCGATACGGGGGCGGCGCCACGTCTGACACCCTTCAGCGTCCACCAGGACGTCCACCACCTCGGATCCCTCGAGGTGGCCGCCTTTCACCAGCGCGGCCTCCGTACCCATGGCCATCAGCCGCTCCGCCGCCCGGACCATGTCCGCTTCGTTTTCGATGCGGAGACCCGTGAGCAGCCGCGCCTCGTCGAGGTTGGGTGTCGCTACCGTGGCGAGCGGCAGCAGCAGCTCAGCCACGGCCGACTCCGCGTCCCGATCGAGCAGACGATCGCCGCTCGTCGCCACCATCACGGGGTCGAGGACGTACCGCGGGAGCGGCAATCCCCGGATCGCCGCGGCAACGGCCACGACGAGGTCGGCGGTGGCCAGCATGCCGGTCTTGCTCGCCGCCGGTGCCAGGTCCGCCGCCACCACCTCGATCTGCCGCCGGACCACCTCCACCGGCACGGCGTAGACGCCATGCACACCTACGGTGTCCTGCACCGTGATCGCGGTGATCGCCGTCGTTCCGAACACGCCGAACGCGTGGAACGTCTTCAGGTCCGCCTGAATTCCGGCACCGCCGCCGCTATCGCTTCCGGCGATGCTGAGTGCTACGGGGATGGGCATGGATCCTCCGGCCAGGTCGCGGTCGCACCAAGAATAGGCCGCGCCTGGAGGCTGGGACAGGTCCGGCCGGTCGCACGATGCGTCACGGGGCGGCAGGGTCGCTCGACGCGACCCGCCGCCCCCATGATCCACCCGTTGTATCGAGCCCTATCGCTGAAACTGGGCCGGTGGTGGCGGAAGCTGCGTGACGCGGTTCCGAAAGTTCCGGTATTCCTGGCTGGTCACCTGAAGGTTGGCCACCCGCTCCGGTGGCAGCGCACGGATCATGTCCCGCGTGTTGACGATCCGGTCCTCCGTGAGCGGGTGCGTGGCGAACCATTGTTCGACGCGGCTCGGCGCCCGCTGCTGCTCGTCCATGAGCTTGCGGAAGAACGTAACGATCCCGCCGGGGTCGATGCCGGCACCCGGGAGCAGCCGTACCGCGATGGCGTCCGCCTCGTTCTCCGCCTCACGGCTGTGGTGGGCGAAGTACGCGGTCGCCCCGACGTCGACGGCGAGTCCGGTGAGGCCTTCGGGCTGGGCTCCCAGCAGGACGGAGGCGATGGCCACGCCTGCCTGCGCCGCCTGCATGCGCTCGAGCATCTGTACGCTGTGGCGAGCCTCGACATGGCCGATCTCGTGCCCCAGGACCCCGGCCAGCTCCGACATGTTCTCGGTGCGCTCGATCAGGCCGCGGTTCAGATAGATGAACCCGCCCGGAACCGCGAACGCGTTGACCTCGTTGATGTTGACGACATAGAACGTGTACGGTATGTCCCGATTACCGGGCTGCCGCTGGATCCGGGTGCCCAGCTCGTTAATGTAGCGGTGGATCACCGGGTCATCGACGATGGGCAGCTGGCGGTTGATCTCCGCCGCGTACTGCTGACCCATCTCGATCTCCTGCTGGGTTCCGATGCCGCACGCGGCGACGCCGGTGGACCCGGCCACGAGGCCGAGCGCCAGCGTCCGACGAAGGAGCGTGGATGTGATGTTCACTTTCGTTCTCCTCAAGGGGGTGCCACCTACCGCCGGCCGGTGGGTGCAAAGCGTGTTCCAGATTCCGCCATGCTGACCCGATCCGAGGAACGTCTGCTCCGTGGGCTCGGTCGGCGCCGGCCCCGCTCGGACAGGGGACTGTTCCTGGCGGAAGGGATACGGGTCGTTGAGGAGTTGCTGGAAGCGGGTCACGTCCCCCGTCTTGCCGTGGTCTCCCCTTCGCTCTCCGACTCGAGCCGTGGCGCCGCCCTGGCGAGCCGACTCGCCGCTGCCGGTCCCATCCGGTCGGTCCGGGAGGGCGCGCTCAAGCGCCTGGCCGGAACTCGAAGCCCCCAGGGCGTTCTGGCCGTCGCCGAGATTCCCGCCGTCGATCTGGATGCTCGCGTCCCGACGGATCCGTCCACCGTCCTGATCCTGGACGCAGTCCAGGATCCCGGCAACATAGGCACGCTCGTGCGATCCGCGGCCGCATTCGGATGCGAGCTCGTGGCCACCCTGCCCGGCACCGCTGATCCCTGGAACCCCAAATCGGTGAGGGCGTCGGCTGGGGCGCTGTTCCGTCTCGCTTCGGTCGAGATCGGCCCGGACGCTCTGTGGGCCTGGCTGGATCGGCACGGGTTCGAGACCATCGGTGCCGACACGCGGGGCGGGGCGGTGGATCCGGCTACGCTGCCGTCTCGGGTGGCGCTGGTCGTTGGGAACGAAGGGGCGGGCATCGGCGACGACGCCCGCCGGCGATGCCACCGGCTGGTCGCGGTCTCCATGCGCGGCGGGACCGAGTCGCTGAACGTGGCGGTGGCCACCGGAATCCTGCTGTATGAGCTGACACGGGGGCGGGGATGACCGAGACGTTGTTCGTGATCTACATGGCGCTGATCGGCGCCGCGCTTGGCTCATTCCTCAATGTGGCCACTCTGCGCTGGCCTGCGGAGGAATCGGTCATCCGACCCCGGTCCCGGTGCCCGGGTTGCGCCACGCCCATCGCGTGGCACGATAACATCCCGATCCTGAGCTGGCTGATCCTTCGTGCGCGTTGCCGGAAGTGCGGACAGGGCATCTCGGTCCAGTACCCTGCCGTCGAGGCGGTCGTGGCGGCGACATGGCTCGCCATGGCCCTGTGGCACGGCGTGGGTCTCGAAGCGATCCGGGGAGCCACGCTCTTCACGCTCCTGCTGGGGATCGGGATCATCGACGCCCGTCACCGCATCATTCCGGATCAGCTCAGTCTCGGCGGCGCGCTCATCGGTCTCGCCATCGCCGCCTGGCCGGGGGGCTTCCCCTTCCTGGCCGCACTCGTCGGGGCGATCGGCGCCTACGCGCTCATGTGGTTGGTGAAGCTGGGCGGAGAGGCCCTGTTGCGGAAACCCGCGCTCGGCGTGGGTGACATCCACATGATGGCCATGATCGGAGCGTTCCTCGGCCTTGCCGGCGCACTGCTCACCATCTTTCTCGGTTCCGTCCTCGGCCTCCTCATCATCGTGCCCCTGGCCTGGTGGGGCGGCAAGCTGGAGGCGCGCGGGACCTATCTCCCCCTCGGCACTTTCCTGGCGCTCGGCGCCGCCGTCACGTATGTCTGGGGCGACACGCTGATCCAGTGGTACCTCGCTTACGCGATGGGCTCATGACCGATCCCCTCGACAGACCGCTGGGGCTCAGCCTCCTGACCTGGCTGCTCTGGTTCTGGGCCGGCGCCAGCTTCCTCGTCCTCGTGGTCATCGGCATCGGCCAGGGGCCGGTCCCCCTGAACGGCACCTTCGTGCCCCGCGAGGAGGCGCTGGCGCGGTTCGTTCCCGCACTCGCGCCCATGGGGCTGGCCGCCGCCGGTGCGGCGCTGGCCCTGGTCCTGAATCGGCCCTGGGCCAGGTCCGCCGTGCTGCTCCCCTTCGCGCTGGCCATGGTCGCCCCGGTGTTCTCGGGCGTCGCCACCTCCGTGGGCGACCTTGCCATCGGCGCACTGATTCTGGTGCCTCTCGTCGTGCTCGTCGTCTGGTACCTGTACTTCAACGCGGGGGCGGTCCGGCACTTCGCGATGCTCCGCGACAGGGATGGCGACGCGCCACCGAGAGGCGGGACGAGCAGCGACACCGGTCGAGGCCCGCCGTGAGCTAGGGGTGCGTGTCGGATCCTGGAGGCTTGCCGACCCCGGCCGCGAGGTACTGCCGTGACAGCTCCACATAATGGCGGCCGCCCTCGCTGATCCAGCCTGCCGAGGGCCCTTCGAGCGCCTTGCGGACGGTGGCCGGCGCTCCGGCCACCAGCGTCCGCGGCGGAACATGCATTCCGACGGGTACCACGCTCGAGGCTGCCACCAGCGCCTGATGGCCGATCACGGCGCGATGCAGGATGACGGCGTTCATGCCGATCAAGGCGCCAGCACCGATCTCGCAGCTCTCGAACGCCGCCCCATGACCGACCGTGACGTCATCCCCGATCACCGTGGGCCCTTCTGCGCTCACATGGACGACCACATTGTCCTGAACGCTGGCGCGTCGACCGACGTGGATGCCGTGGTCCGGATGATCCCCGCGCAGGACTGCGCCGAACCAGACACTCGATTCCTCGCCAACCTCCACATCCCCGATCAACACGGCCGTGGGCGCGACGAACGCCGTGGGGTGGATGCGAGGCGTATGCCCGCCGAAGGGGATGATCGTTGCCATCAGTCCGCCCGGCCCCGGGCATCGCCGGGGGCGCCTTCGTCCCGCGGTTCCGGACGGTTCCCGACTCGCGCCCCCGCGTCGACTCCGTCGGTCTCATCGGCCGGGTTCGTCGAGTCCGCCTGGTCCGGGGCATCGTCGCCGTCCACGCTCTCCGTGATGGGCATCAGCCGGGTGATCCGTGCCCGTAGCACCTGCGTCTCCGATGCATCGAGCACCTCGATAGCGAGCCCTTGTCGCTCGATCGTCTCCCTCGGCACGGCGACCCGCCCCAGCTCCGCCATCAGGTACCCGTTCAACGAGCGGTGCTCGAGGAGCGGGAGGGCCGTGTTGAAGATGTGGTTGATCTCCCGCAGCTCCGTGTCTCCCTCCGCGATGATCTCGTTGCGCGAGACCCGCACCATGGACACTTCGGTGACGTCCGTCTCATCCTCGATCTCCCCGACCAGCTCTTCGATCACGTCCTCCAGCGTCACCAGCCCGTCGATCCCGCCATACTCGTCTACCACCAGGGCCAGGTGGATCCGTCGGTTCTGGAAATCCCGGAGCAGGCGGGTCAGCGGTAGCGAACCCGGGACCACCAGCGGCTGCCGCGCCAACGTGCGCAGCGGGACGTCGTGCTCGCCGGCGATCAGGGCCTGATACGCGTCGCGCAGGTAGAGCACGCCGGTCACGTCGTCGATGGACCCCCCGTGCACCGGGATCCGGGAGTAGGGGACGGTTCCAAGCTGAGGCGCGATCTCCTCCAGCGTGAGTGCATCCTGCCATGCGAAGATGTCCACCCGGGGCGTCATGATATCCCACACCCTCGTGTCCTCGAGCCTGAAGGCGCGCTCGATGATCTGCCCCTCGTGCTCGTCGATCGCCCCCTCGCTGCGGCCCAACGCGGTGAGCTGTCGCAGCTCCGATTCCGTGATCTCGCTCACCGAGGTGAGCCGGGGTTCCGGCAACGACATCGTGATCCGCTCCAGCGGGTACAGGAGCGGCCGAAGCAGCCGGCTCACCATGAGCATGGCCGGCGCGATGGCCACGGCGAAGCGGACGCCCGGATCGGGCATGATGCGCCGAGGCCAGAGCTCCCCGACCGCCACCAGGAGCACGGTAGCGACCACCACCGCGATGAGCCCGCCCCAATGTGGCCAGAGCAGGTGCCCGATGATGAATGCGGCGGCGCCGGCCACGACGGCCGCAAGGCCGTCTCCGAACCGAAGTAGCACCAGTAGAGATCGGGGGCTGGCGCGGATGCGGGCAAGGGCGCCGCCGGCGTTCTCTACCAGTCCCCGGGCGCGGGTGTCGACCAGCGAGAAGAGCGCGACCTCCGCGGCGGTCAGGAACGCCGAGAGGATCAGGGCGACGACGAATACGGCTACCAGCGTCACCACGGATGCCTCCGGCGACTGGGAGGTTCTTCCGGTGCGCTTCGCTCTACGTCCATTTCCTGCTGGCGTGGATGAGCTCCTCCACCAGATCGGCCGCCGATCGACCCTCGGCCTCCGCCTGGAAGTTCGTCACCACGCGATGCCGGAGCACCGCCGGGGCCACCGCCCGGACATCCTCGAGGTTCGGTACGCCGCGCCCGTCCATGGCCGCCCTGGCCTTCGCACCGAGGGTCAGGTACTGGGACGCGCGCGGTCCCGCGCCCCAGCTCACGAACGCCCGGATCGCAGGTGTCGCCTCCTCGTCGGCGGGCCGGGTAGCCCGGACCAGGCGCACGGCGTAGGACACGAGTGACCGCGCCACCGGGACGCGGCGGACCAGCGCCTGGAGCTCCCGCAGCGCCGGTGCGTCCAGGACCCCGCCGACCTGGGGCTCGATGCCGCTTGTCGTCTGAAGCGCCACCTGCTCTTCTTCCTCCCGCGTCGGGTAGCCGATGCGAAGCTCGAGCATGAACCGGTCGAGCTGCGCTTCAGGCAGCGGATAGGTGCCCTCCTGCTCGATGGGGTTCTGGGTCGCCAGCACGAAGAACGGCCGATCCAACGCCATGGTCTCGCCCGAAGCTGTGACCGCCCGCTCCTGCATCGCCTGAAGCAACGCCGCCTGTGTCTTCGGGGGCGTGCGGTTGATCTCGTCCGCCAGCACCACATTGGCGAAGATCGGCCCGCGCACGAACCGGAAGGCTCGCCGCCCCGTCGATCGGTCTTCTTCGAGGATCTCCGTCCCGGTGATGTCCGAGGGCATCAAATCGGGGGTGAACTGGATACGGCTGAACTTCAGGTCCAGTGACTCCGCCAGGGTCGAGATCAGCAGGGTCTTCGCCAGTCCGGGAACCCCCACGACCAGCGCGTGGCCATCGGCGAGCAGGGCGGTGAGCAACCCGTCCACAACGGCCCGCTGCCCGATCACCCGCCGGGCGATCTCCGCCTCCAGCGCCCGCCTCACGTCGGCCAGCCGCTCCAGAAGCTCGAGATCCCTGTCGTCGGGGGTCGCCGCCGCCTGGGCCTCCATCCGCCGCCTCCCGCTACCGCATCAAGGGAGCTCGAACAACGCGCGCCGCTCCACGGGCCGATCCGTGGATGTCAGGCGACCCGTGGCCACGAGCCCTCCCGACGCCCCGTCCGGGTGCCAGGCCGATTCCATCGTCCAGGTCTCACCCGGCTCCAGGGTCGCGTGCGTCACGGCTTGCAGGAATGCCCGGTCATCGGACCAGCGCCACACCGCGTTGCCTTGCTCGTCCGACACAACGAAATCGTACCGCTGCGATGTGGGAAACGTGAACTCCAATGGCGCCGACGTCGTATTCGTCACATGGAACGTGAGCCGCACCTCGCCCTGGGTGATGCCCACCTCGAGCGAAGACGCCAGAGCACCCGTCACGTCGAAATCCCCGTCGTCCCCCACCGCCCCCTCAGGGGGCGCAGCGCAGCTCGCGAGGACGAGAGCCGCGACAGTCAGTACCGGCAGACGCATACCGCCTCCACGACGACGAGGTCGGAATCAGTTCTGAGGCCGCACGCTGGTGCAAGATAGAGACCGGTTGGTGGGTGTGCAAACGAGGGGCGCGGACCCCTCGCACCCGGCGCCGAAAGCGGGCGACACGAGGATCCGGGCGGGGAGGGTAGCACGGGTTGCGGAGATTTTGCCGAGCGTTTAGCTTCGCGGTCTGTGCCAACCAGGGGTAGCGAAGGGCGAGTGGCTCGACAGCCGGATCCAGGACCGCGAGGGCGCACCGAAGCGGCCAGTCCGGCCGAGTACCTCGGTCACGGTCTTACGCTCGCTGCCAGCACCCTGGTGTTCTTGTGGCTGGGCACGAAGGTCGACGGGTGGCTGGGGACCGAACCCTGGCTTGCGCTCCTCGGCGCGTTCATTGGAGCGGGGGCAGGGTTTTATCACATGTATCGTCACCTGGTCGTGATCCCGCGCGAGCGGGACGCGAAGCGGAAGGGATAGGTGGGCGCCTGGTCGCGGTACGCGCTGGTCGCCGCGGCGGTCCTGGTGCTCCTCGCGATCGGCACGATCGCAGTCGTTCCCGGCGCCCAGCCCCCGTCGATATGGCTCGCGGCGGGGGTCGCCTGGGCGGTACAGCTCGCCGCGTTTGGGGTGCTGGTCCGGGGCAGGGGTGGACCGACGGGGTTTCTGGTGGGATGGGGCGGGGGGATGGCGCTCCGATTCGCGGCGGTGGCTGGAATGGCGGGCTGGGTCACCGTCTCCGACGCCCACGACCCCGCCAGTGCGCTCGTGGGGTTGATCGGGTTCGTGATGGCGCTCGTGCTCATCGAGCCGGTTTTTCTTCGGATGGCTGACTGAATGTTCGGATCGATTCGACCGTTGCTCGCGGTCGCCGAGACCGGCGAAGGCGGGTTCGACATCAAGGACATGATCCTCCACCACATGGTGGACTCCGAGAAATGGGAGTTCATGTGGTGGACCATCTACCTGCCGCAGTTCGAGCCCGTTCAGATCGGACCCCTCCTGATCGACTTCTCCATCACGAAGCACGTGCTGTTCATGTTCTTCGCCGCCGTGCTCGTGGCCCTCCTGCTCATTCCCGCCGCCCGTCTCGCGCAGAAGGCGCGTGTGGCCGGGGCGGAGCACGGGCCGAAAGGCGCAGGGAACGTCGTGGAGGCGTTCGTCCTGTTCCTCCGCGATGAAGTGGCGAAGCCGAACGTGGGGCACCACGGCGAACGGTTCTACCCGTACATCATTACTGTTTTCTTCTTCATCCTGCTCTGCAATGTGCTCGGCCTGGTGCCGTGGGGGACATCACCGACGGCGAACATTTCGGTCACGGCCGCGCTGGCGCTCGTGACCTTCGTGACGGTGGAGGTGGCCGGCATTCGGGAGCTCGGATTCGCGCAGTGGTCCAGGACCATCTTCTACGCCCCGGCCGGCACGTCCGGGGTGATCAAGTACATCATGCTTCTCATCATGACGCCGGTCGAGTTCCTGGGGAAGCTGACCAAGCCCTTCGCGTTGGCGATCCGACTCTACGCGAACATGACGGCGGGCAAGGCGGTGATGCTGGCGTTGACCGGTCTCCTCACCGCCGCCGCGACTGCGGGCGTGCTCTGGGTCGCCCCGGCGACGATCCTGATGGCCGTGGGCATCATGGTGCTCAAGATCTTCGTGGCGTTCCTCCAGGCCTACATCTTCGCCATGCTGAGCTCGGTGTTCATCGGCCTGATCCGCCACGCCCACTAGACGATGAGGTTCGTAGTTCGTAGTTCGCAGTTCGTAGTTCGCAGTTCGATGTTCTCAGGGCGACCGCGTCCGTCCGAATGTGGCGCGGCTTCGGGAAGCGAGCGCTCCAGCGCTCCCGTCGTACCGTAGCCGGCGAGTGCCGGTGAACGCCGTGGGCCTCGCAGGCGCGAGGCCGGTATAGCGGCAGCGGCCGTGGCGGGCGTCGGAGGGGCGTCCGCGGTGGCCGAGGAGCGGTAACCGAGAACCCTCGACACAGACGGAGACTGGAATGTTCCATTTGCTGCAAGTCGCTCAGGACCAGATGATGGCCGCGGCGCAGAACCCGGAATACGCCGAGTTGTTCCTGGCGAACTTCGGAAAGGCCCTCGGCGCGGGTCTCACGGTGATCGGCGCGGCGATCGGGATCGGCTGGATCGGTAGCCGCATGACGGAGAACATGGCCCGGCAGCCGGAGATCGCGGGCAACATTCAGACGGCTGCGATCATCCTCGCGGCCCTCATCGAGGGCGCGGCGCTGTTCTCGCTGGTGATCGCGTTCCTCATCTGAGGGACCTGGAGGCAACGACGGGGCGGGCCTGCGCCCGTGCGCCGGCCCGTCGCCGAACCCTGGACGAGACGGTATGAATACGTTGTGGCTGCTGGCCCTGCAGGTTGTGGAGGGCGGTCCGGACGCCCCCGCCGACGCGCCGAGCGTCTTCAACTTGAATCTGGGCACGTCGTTCTGGACGCTCGTGATCTTCTTCACGCTCCTCTTCGTCCTGACGAAGTGGGCGTTCCCACCGATCCTGGGCTACGCCCAGGCGCGAGAGGAGCGGATCCAGAAGGCGCTGGACGATGCGCGACAGGCCCGCGAGGAGGCGCGCCTCGCCCTCGAGGAACAGCGTCGCGATCTGGCCCGCTCGCGCGAGGAGGTGCAGCGGATCATCGCCCAGGGAAAGCAGGATGCCGAGACGCTGCGCCAGGAGATGCTGAATCGCACACAGGAAGAACAGCACGAAATGCTGGCGCGCGCGAAGAACGACCTCGAGCGGGAGCGGGACCAGGCCGTGGAATCGCTTCGCCGGGACGTGGTCGAGATGGCGATCGCGGCGACATCCCAGCTTCTGCACCGCCAGGTCGACGCCGAGGAGGACCGACGCCTTGTCCGGGAGTTCCTGAAGCGGACGGAAGTGGCGGCCGGCGGACCGGGGGCTGCCTAGGTGAAGGATCGAACCATCGCACGTGCGTACGCATCGGCCCTCTTCGAGGTAGGCGAGCGTCATGGCGAGGCCGAAGCGTACGGCGCGCCGCTGCGCGGCGTGGCGGATACGTTCCGGGCGGACCCGAGAGCGCCGCGCTTCTTCGACACGCCGAGGATCGGCCGGGAGGCGCGCCGGGAGGCCATTGGCCGGGCGCTCGAGGGGCGGGCGCCGGAGCGGTTCATCCACTTCGTACTGTTGCTCCTCGACAAGAGCCGGCAGGCGCTCATCCCCGAGATCGCGGAGGAGTACCAGTTGCTGCTCGACGAGCGGTCCGGCCAACACCGGGTCTTCGTCACCCTGGCGCGCGAGCCCGATGCGGAGACCCGGTCGCTCATCGCGGAGCGGCTCAGCGACCTGTTGGGGCAGGCGGTCCGTCCCGAGGTCACCATCAATCCCGCCATCCTGGGTGGGCTGATCGTGCGGTACGGCGACCGCTGGCTCGACGCCTCCCTGAGGCGTCACCTGGTCGCGCTCAAGCGTGAAATGATCCACGCGCGTCTGCCCGGGGCCCCGGCGGCGTCGGCACAGCAACGCGTACAGAAACAACAACGATAGCGGGACATGGCAACCAACAACGCGGATCTCCGCGCGAGCGAGATCAGGAAGTTGCTCCTCCGGGAGATCGAGCAGTTCGGCCAGGAGTTGAAGATCGAGGAGGTCGGCGAGGTCCTTGAGGTCAAGGACGGCGTCGCCCGGATCTACGGTCTGACGCACGCCATGGCCAGCGAGATCCTCGAGATCACCTCGTCGAAGACGGGGGAGACCGTGGCGGCTCTCGCCCTGAACCTCGAGGAAGACAACATCGGCGCCGTCGTCATGGGCGATTGGACGCTGCTCCAGGAAGGCGACCCGGCGCGGCGGACGGGCCGTGTGCTGGACCTCCCCGTCGGCTCGGGCTATCTCGGCCGCGTGGTCGACCCTCTCGGCGCGCCCCAGGACGGACAGGGCGCCATCGAGACGGAGGATCGGCGCCAGATCGACATCGTCGCACCGGGCATTGTGCTGCGGCAGCCAGTCAAGGAGCCGCTCCAGACGGGGATCAAGGCCATCGACTCCATGATCCCGATCGGCCGGGGCCAGCGCGAGCTGATCATCGGTGACCGCGGCACCGGCAAGACAGCGATCGCCCTGGACACAATCATCAATCAGAAGGACACCGACGTAATCTGCGTGTACTGCGCGATCGGGCAGCGGGCGGGGAAGGTGGCCGCTGTCGTAGAGACGCTGCGCGAGCGCGGCGCCATGGACTACACGATCGTCGTAGCGGCGAATGCCAGCGACCCGGCTCCGCTCCAATACATCGCGCCCTATGCCGCCACGGCCCTGGCCGAGCATTTCATGTGGCAGGGCAAGCACACGCTGGTCATCTACGACGACCTTTCGAAGCAGGCGCAGGCGTACCGACAGCTCTCGCTGGTGCTGCGCCGCCCGCCGGGTCGTGAAGCGTACCCGGGCGACGTCTTCTACCTACACTCGCGGCTGCTGGAGCGCGCGGCCAAGCTCTCCGACGAGCAGGGCGGCGGTTCTCTCACCGCGCTTCCCATCATCGAGACCCAGGCGGGTGACGTTTCGGCCTACATCCCGACCAACGTGATCTCCATCACCGACGGTCAGATCTTCCTGATCTCGGACCTGTTCTATTCGGGTGTCCGCCCGGCGGTCGACGTCGGTATCAGCGTATCGAGGGTTGGAGGCGCGGCGCAGGTCAAGGCGATGCGCGGGGTGGCCGGCCGGCTCCGCCTGGACCTGGCCCAGTATCGGGAGCTGGAGGCGTTCGCCCAGTTCGGGTCCGACCTGGATGCGGCGACGCAGCGGCAGTTGGCCCGGGGGGCGCGCACCGTCGAGGTGCTGAAGCAGTCGCAGTACAGTCCGATGCCGGTCCAGCACCAGGTGATGGTGATCTACGCGGTGACGAACGGCTACCTGGACGACGTCCCCGTTGGCCAGATCCAGCGATGGGAAGCCGGATTCCACGAGTTCCTGCGGGAGCAGCGCCCGGAGATCGGCCGGGCCATCCGCGAGAGCGGCACGCTGTCGGATGAGACGACCGCGAAGCTGGAGACGGCGATCGAGGACTACAACAGCAGGTTCGCGCAAGCCGGCCGCGAGGCGCCGGCCAGCGAGACCGAGACGGTCTCGGAGCCTGTGGGCGCGGCCAGCTAGGCAGACGAAACGATGTCGAAGACGCGCGAGATCAAGCGGCGGCTACGGTCGGTCGAGAAGACGCGACAGATCACGCGCACCATGGAAATGGTGGCGACCTCCAAGCTCAAGAGGATGACGGACCTCGTGCAGGCCGCGCGCCCGTACTCGGTCCGATTGGAGGAAGTGATCGGCCGACTCACCGATCCGGAGCTCCGAGCCCGCTACCCGCTGTTGCGGCGGCCGGAAGCGGTCCGTCGTGCGGCTGTGATCGTGCTCACATCGAATCGCGGGCTCGCCGGGGCGTTCAACGTGAACCTTCTACGGGAGGCCCGGCAGCTCCTGTCGCGGCTGGAGGCGGACGGCGTGGAGGTGGGCCTCCACGTTGTGGGCAAGAAAGGCATCGCGTTCTTCCGGTTCCAGAAGAGGCCGATGGCGTCGACCCGCACCGACCTGCCCGACCGACGGGAGCCGGAGCATGCAGCGTGGCTGGTGGACGAACCCATGGCGGCGTTCGAGGCGGGTGAGCTGGACGCCGTCTACGTGGTCTATTCGCAGTTCCGGTCCGCCCTGTCCACGCCGCCGAGCGTCATGCAGGTGCTGCCGGTCGAGTCTGCGGGCCGGCAGGACGAGGGCCAGGGAGTCGCCGAATCGTACATCCTCTCACCCGGCGCGGATGAGATCCTGAACCGGCTGCTCCCGCTGTACGTCCGGAACAGGGTCTATCGTGCGCTGGTGGAGACCGCCGCCGCCGAGCAGAGCTCGCGGCGCACGGCCATGAAGAACGCGACGGACAATGCGGGCGAGATCATCGACAACCTGCGGCGCACGTTCAACCGGGCGCGGCAGGCGCAGATCACACAGGAGATCTCGGAGATCGTGGGCGGCGCGGCCGCCCTCGAGTAACGACCGACAGGGCTCCTGCCACCGGCCGGCGCACGGCCGGCCGGGGCGCAGGTTCAATCAGGGAGATAGAGAATGGCGGACAAGGTGGGGCGCGTAGCCCAGGTCATCGGGCCGGTGCTGGACGTGGAGTTCGACACGGAAGGGCTTCCGGACATCTACAACGCCCTCGAGCTGGACGTGCCCGCGAGCGAGATGGGGCAGGCCGTCAGCCTGGTGGCCGAGGTGCAGCAGCACATCGGCCGCAACCAGGTGCGTGCCGTGGCCATGTCGTCCACGGACGGCGTAGTCCGAGGCATGGAGATCCGCGATACGGGGCGTGCAATCGCCGTCCCGGTCGGGGAGCCCGCGCTCGGACGGATCCTGAACGTCCTCGGTCACCCCGTCGACCAGATGGGGGACATCGCCGCCGATGTGGAACGGTGGCCGATCCACCGGGCGGCGCCCGCCTTCACCGCCCTCGAGCCCAAGACCGAGATCTTCGAGACCGGGATCAAGGTCATCGACCTGATCGCGCCCTACGTGAAGGGCGGCAAGACCGGGTTGTTCGGGGGCGCCGGCGTGGGCAAGACGGTCATCATCATGGAGCTCATCCACAACATCGCCATGGAGCATGGTGGCCGATCCGTGTTCTGCGGGGTGGGTGAGCGGACCCGCGAGGGGAACGACCTCTGGCTGGAGATGAAGGAATCGGGCGTACTCGATTCCACGGCGCTGGTGTACGGACAGATGAACGAGCCGCCGGGGGCTCGGCTACGGGTCGGGCTTTCCGGGCTCACCATCGCCGAGTACTTCCGCGACGTGGAGAAGCAGGACGTTCTCCTGTTCATCGACAACATCTTCCGGTTCACCCAGGCCGGCTCCGAGGTGTCCGCGC
>CAYXJH010000023.1:0-19421 GCA_964465415.1 uncultured Gemmatimonadaceae bacterium | reverse complement strand
GCGGCCACGCCGGCGCTGAGGCCGCACGGGCCGGCGCCCACTACGGCCAGGTCCAGCGCTGTGTCATCCGTCATCGATGCCCGGGCTCCAGTCTCATCGGTCGAGTGCCGGGGCGATCGGCCACGGCGGCGGGCAACGGGATCAGCCCACCCGTCACCCACAGATCGTGCTGATCCGCGTAATGCCGGCTGAACGGCACTCCCGCCTGCCCGGTCCCGATGACGAACCCGCCGGCGCGCTCTGTGTTCCCCAGGTCGGCGACATGGCGCATGCTGACGCCCGCCGTCGTGGTGAACGGGAAGCTCGCGGCGGGGGTTCGGAATGCCCAGAGGGCCACGTTGACCGTGTGAGGCGAGCCATAATGGTCGCGGGGACCGACGTTGAGCTGGAGCAGTCGGTCGAGGATCGGGACGATGCCCAGCGGGTGTGCGTGAACGGCCCGGTTCAGATCGGACCAGCGCCGGTCATCGGCCAGCCGAACGGCCTGGCGCATGGCCTCCGTCGCGGCGCGCCGGTATGCCTCCTCCCCATCCATTCGCCAGGGTAACGACCGGCTCTCCAGGACGTGGGCCGCAGGCTCCCAGGGGAAGTAGCTCGCTTCGCCCCGGTGCAGGTCCGCGGAGACGAGACGGCGCAGCACCTCGCACCAGATATAGAATACCGACGCAGCCCGCGAATGGGGTCCCGCGCGGTGGTGCCATTCCCGCAGGCGATCCGCCACGTCCGGCACCCCCGCGGCGTCTGCGGCTTCGATGGCGCGATCCACGTACCGGCGGGCGAACAGGTCCTCCAGGTCCAGCTGCATCCGGAGCATGTCCTCGGCGGTGTAATGCCCCCCACCGCGACGGATCATCTCCGTGATGCGCTCGGCTCGGAAGGGCAGCAGCCAGCTGTGGCCGATCAGGTCGGCGACGGCTTCCACGGTCTGCCGGTTGTTCGCGGTCACGATGAACCCGGCGTCGGGATCCAGCAGTTTCGGGTGCTCGTCGAACGCCAGGACGCCGGTCCATTCGGCCTCGCCGGTCCAACCCGGCACGGGAAACGCCGGCGGCGGCTCTCGATCACCGCGGATCGGCACGGTCCCCGTCATGACGAACCCGATATGACCTGCGGTGTCCGCGTATACGAGGTTCTGGTGCGGCTCGTCCATCGCCTCCGCCGCGACCAGAAACTCGTCCCAGTCCCGGGCCACGTTCATGCCCAGCACACCACGGAATACCGTGGTGGGACGGTACGCGGTCCACCGGACCGCCAGCAGTGTATCCTCTGCGGCGCCCGGTACGGGCGGGAGGATGGGCCCGTTGCGGGTACGGCGGACCTGCAGAAGCTCGGGTTCGCTGCGTCCCCGGACATGAACGGACTCCTCCGACACTTCGAATGGGGCACTGCCGCCCGGGACCAGGTAGCGCGTCGGGTCGTCCGGGTCCACGCGCTCGATGACGATGTCCACGTCCTTGACGTAGGCATTGGTCATCCCCCAGGCGATGGCACGATTGCGGCCGAGGATGACCAGCGGCGCGCCCGGGATGGTGGCCCCCACGACATCGAGTCCGGGCCGACTCCCCGCCGCCGGCGCGTGCAGACCCATGAGGTACCATAGACCGGGTGCCTGCAACTGGAGGTGCGGATCGTTCGCGAGCAGGGGCTTGCCCGAAGCGGTATGGGCGCCGCTCACGACCCATGCGTTGGAGGCGGACGCCACGCTGAACGCTTCGATGAGCGCCGCAGCCAGGGGCGGTGTGTCCGGGGGCTCCGGCGGCCGGATCGGCTCGAACGTGGTAGTGCCCCATTCGGGATAGGCGGGGATGAGGTGCCGTGCCCGTTCGGGGCCAAGCACGCGGACCGCCCGCGCCAGCGCCGTCGCCTCGGTATACGACCCCAGGGTCAGCGCCATCATCTTGGCGACGGCCATGGTGTGCACCGGCTCCCATGGCTCGGGCCGGTAGCGTAGCACGAGGAACTCCGGCGGCCACGCGCCGGACCAGCCGTCCAAGGCGGCGTTGACTCCATCGGCATAGACCTGGACAAGGCGGAGTTCGTCGGCCGTGAGCGCAGCCGTGCTTTCCTCGGCCGCCGCCCACAGCCCGAGCCTGCGCATGAAGCGGTCGGACGCCACCGCCTCCTCGCCCATGACCTCCGCCAGCCGCCCCGCGACGGCCCGCCGGACCAGGTCCATCTGCCACAAGCGATCGCGGGCGTGCAGGTAGCCCTGTGCGAACATCGCATCCTCGACGCTACCCGCTCGCACGCGGGGTACGGCATACTCGTCCCACTCCACGTCCACGGCGGCGGCCAGCCCCTGAAGGCGGAACGTACCGTGGCGTTCCGGCTCCGCCGACCTGAGGTACAGGATCCCGACCAGAAACAGGATCAGGAGGACGCCCAGCCCGATGATGACGCCAAGCGCCCCGACCCGGGCCAGGCGGACACCGCGCGCGCGGCTGAGCCTGTCCGCCACGACGTCAGGTCGCCACGGACAGCGCCGCGTCCAGGTCGGCGCGCAGGTCCGTTTCGTCCTCGATCCCCACCGACAAGCGGATGAAGCCGTCTGCGATACCGAGACCGCGCCGGACGTCCGGCTCGATGCCGGCGTGGGAGGTGTAGGCTGGCATGGAGGCGAGCGATTCCACTCCGCCCAGGCTCGGCGCCACGGCGATCAGCTCAAGCCGCTTCAGTGCCGCGCGGGCCGCATCGTCGCCCTCCGCCATGACGAACGAGAGCATCCCGCCGAAGCCGTCGAACAGGTCCCGCGCGGTGGCATGATCCGGGTGGTCCTCCAGCCCGGGATAGTGCACGGCGCGAACGGCCGGGTGGACGGCCAGCCAGCGCGCGAGCTGGAGAGCGGTCTGGTTCTGGCGGCGAACCCTTACATCCAGCGTCTTGATTCCGCGGTCGAGCAACCACAGCGCGTGGGGGTCCAGGTTCGGGCCGAAGCTCTTCAGACGCTGCCGGGCCATCTCGATCGTGGCCGCGGGACCGGCGATCACGCCCGCCACCAGGTCGGAGTGGCCGCCCAGGTACTTGGTTCCGCTGTGAACCACCACGTCTATGCCGTGCTCGACCGGCCGGAAGTTGATGGGCGTGGCGAACGTGGCATCCAGCACCACGGGAATTCCCCTGCCCCGCGCCGCCTCGACGACCGGGCGAGGATCGGGCACACGGAGTGTGGGGTTCACCGGCACCTCGACGAACAGCAGGCGGGTCTCCCGCCGGATCGCGCGTCCCCAATCCGTGAAGGGATCGACGAGCGTGGTCTGAATCCCGAGCCGGGGCAGCTCGCGGGTGAGCAGGGTGAGGGTCCCGCCATACAGGGAATCCGCCGCGACGACGTGGTCGCCGGAGCGGGCGAGTGCCAGGATCGTCAGCGCGATCGCCGCCATCCCGCTCCCGACCGCGAGGGCGGCCTCAGCCCCCTCCATCGCGGCCAGCTTCGTGCCCAGGCGGTGGTGACTCTCGGTGTTGGCGTACCTCCCGTACAGCACCTCGGTCGGGTCGTCCGCGGCGTTGTAGAACGTGGCGCTGGACACCAGCGGGGCGACCAGGGGAGCTCCGGGCTCGGCCGGCGCCGCCCCGGCGTGCACGGCCAGCGTGGAGAGGCCTGCGCGATGGCCCGCTGGTTCGTTCATCACTCCCTCCCGTTCCGAACAGGGCTGCATGTGGCGCGAGTCATGGAGCGACACGAGCACGGGGGGTGAAGCTAGATCGCGGTCCGAGGCGGTGCAACGAGCCCGACGAGGTCCCCGACCTTGACGCCGAAGAGGTGGAGGCGCATTCTGACGCAGGCTTTCCACCACTCCACACACACTCGATGAACCGCACCAGCACGAAGACGGCAGCCGAGGCGGTCCTTCGCGAGCTACCCTCGGTCCTGGGGGCGTATGTGAGCGAGGATCTCGATGGATATCCCCGAGAAATCCACCTTCTGGTCCGGTCCGGGCCCGACGTAGCCGCGCTGGCACGCGACGTCCGTGGCCTCCTCCAGGAACGCCTCGGAATTCCGATCGACCAGCGCATCATAAGCATCGCCCAGCTCGCCGCCGACCCGGAATCCGAGGCATCCGACGTCGAGGATGAGGAGGCGGAGCAAGCCGTTGCGGCGGCCGAACGACGCGCGACGAAGCGATCATTCGACGCCCGCCCCATCTTCAGTGGTCTCGAGTCCACCGTAGCGGCGGGTCATGTCACGGTCGGCGTTCGGCTGGAATGGAACGGCGAGACATCGAAGGGCACGGCGGAGGCTGCCGACACCACGCCGGGTCGGGCCCGGGCCGCGGCGACCGCGACGCTCCAGTCGGCTATGGCGGCGGCGGCCGGCGCCGACCTGGCTTTCGAGCTGGATTTTGCGTCCGTCGTCCAGGCGCTGGACGGCGACTACGTGCTCGTGAGCGTGCTTGGCATGTCGAACCGTATCGGCCGCCGCCCCCTTTCCCTCGTCGGGGCTCATCCAATCGACAGTGATGTGGAATCCGCCGCGGCGTTCGCCGCACTCAAGGCGATCAACCGCGTCCTGTCCCTGGCGCTGCAAGCCGGCTGATCAGGTCGTCGCCACGAGCGGACGCAACGCAAAGTAGGTGCGCGGGATGTCGAGACGCGCGACCACGCGTCGGCGCGCCAGCGACTCCAGAGCATGGGCGACATCTGACTCCGACGCACCGGAACGCGCGGCGATCTCTGCGGGGGCGCCGCGGGCCATGGTCTCCAGCACTCTCCACGCGGCCAGCTCCTCGCCTGGAACATCGCCCAGGATCGTGACCTGACCGTCGGCCAGCTCGGCCGCGATCGCGAGCCCCTGCCTGCCCAGGACCGCTTCGATCGTTCCACGGTGGCGCTCCTCGATCCCCCGTGCCAGGAAGTACGCCTCCGCAGGTCGGTCTTCGCGCTGGAAGCGCTGGATCAGCTTGGCGACGATCTCGTCCGCGCAGCTGTAGTCGAGGACGGCGACCTCGTTGAAGTCCAGCACGGTCAGGCACAGGGCGCCCAGCTCGGTGATCTGTGTCTCGATCCCGATTCGCAGCGCCTGGCCCGTGGGCCGCGTCACCAGGTGGGAGTACAGGGTCGCAACCGACTTGCGCACCAGCGCGGACATGTCGAAGCGGAGCGGGACGACACGGCCGAGATCGTTCATGCGCCCTCCCCTTGCCGACTCGCACCGGGCGCATCGCCCGCCACGCTGGAGGGCAGGATGATGGAGATCTGCGTGCCGGGAAAAGGCGGCAGGTCCTCCTCCAGCGGCGGTGCATCATCCCAGGGCGGGACGTCCGCGATGCGGGCCGTGCCGCTGCGGATCGCGATCTTGCCGCTCCAACGGCCGACCTGCTTCCGGATCTGCTGGAGTCCCTGACCTCGCCCGGGGTCGTGGAAGCGGGTCAGTCCGTGGATGAAAGCGGCCTCGAGCGCGGCGGCATGGCTCCAGCGATCGCCATAGCGTCCCGCGTGCTCGGTTGCGAGCGACCCGTAGAACCCGACACCCAGATCCACGACCGCGATGGCCACGACCTTCCGACCCAGCCGGCGGGCCCAGTTGTACGTCTGCGTGGCGACCCAGCCCCCCGCTTCCGCGTGCTCGATGATGTTCTGACACAGCTCGGAAAGCATGACGCTGAACTGGAAGGCTTCCTTCAGCGGATAATGGAGCTGCCGGGTCAGTATGGCCAGCGCGCGCTCATTCACGCGGTCGACGATCCGGTGGACGTCCATGTGCGAACGGACCGGTGTGATCTCGAGTAGGACGTCGGACACACCGTCCGTGTGCCGACGTCCGCCGCCGTGGACCTCGTACACGTCGTCGGCCCAGCGGAAGAAAGCCATCCGGGAAAGGTAACTGGAGACCTCCGCGGATTCCGGCGGTTGGAAATGCGGACGCTCACGACCCCGGCCGGCGATCTCGCCCAGGGCCAGGAGGCCCAGCATCCCGTATGGATCGACCCACCGCAGACGGCGGGCGTCCACGAGCACCCGGCGTTCGTCGGCCCGGTCCAGCTCCTGGAGCATGGCCTCGAACGAGGCGTCATCGAGCGTGGCTGGCACGGCGATTACCCTCACGCTTCCCCCTTCAGCACGGTGGCAAGCCCCTCCGTACCCTGGTGTCTAACATTCCGCGCTGCGGCCGTGTTGGCCGCGCGAACGGCCGCCTCGAGGGTCAGACCGCGGACGAGCGCGACGAAGCACGTGGCCCCCCACACATCACCGCACCCCGTCGGGTCACCGGTGCTCCAGCCGGCATCCACCGGTACCTCCCACCGGTACGGCTTCGCCGGCGCCTGCACAGCGCGGTGTTCGGCTGCCCACCTGGACGTCACGGGCACGGTGGAGTCTGCCGGTCGGTCCGCCACGACCACCACCCCGTCGGGCCCACGCGTGACCAGAAGCGCGATGAGCCCGCTCCGGACGGCCTCAGTGGCGACGTCCCACGGATCATCACCGGCGGCGACGAGCCGCAGCTCCTGCTCGTTAACCTGAACGAAATCGAACGCGGTAAGCCACTCGTCCCGTCGGGCTAGGGGCCGCGGCGGGCGTAGCGCCCCGGGCCCGATGCCCAGGAGGAGGGAGTGCAGATCGGCGTAGATCGGTCCGCGGAACGCGGCCCTCATCCGGGTCGTCGTCGGCAGATCCAGCTCGAAACCGGAGATGAGGTTGACGTACAGCGCATCCACGCCGTCCAGCGCGGGCGCCAGCTCGTTCCATCGCCAGGGCGGGACGCCGCCGGTCAGGAACTCGTGGCGCTCGTGGCGGTCGAGGTAGCGGAGATGGACCCGGTTGTTCGGCTCCGGGGTCGTCATCACGCCCGGCTCCAGCTCCACGCCTTGCACCGACGCCAGCAGCGCCGTTGCTTCCTCCGCCAGGTCCCGGCCCAGCTTCACGATGGGTCGGATGACCCAGTCGGCGGGCGCAGCGGCCGCCGCCGCGATCACCGAATAGGCCACGCCGCCCCACCCTTCGACCGTGTCGTTGTCGGGATGATCGATCCGGTCCCAGACCATGGAGCCGATGACGCCCAGGCGCATCCGCTAACGTCCCGGTGGCGAATTCACACCGCGCCCAGCACTTCCTTCTTGAACATGGCCACCGCACCGATCACACCCGCGGTACCGATGAGCTTGGCGGGGACGATCGTGCACGCCTCCTCGGCGCTCTTGAACGCTCGTCGACGGACCTCCGCCCGCAGAGGCACGAAGAGGTGATCCCCCGCCCGGGTCACGCCACCGGCGATCACGACCATCTCGGGGTTCAGGATGTTCACGATGTTGGCGATGCCGGTACCCAGGAACTTGGCCGTCTCCTTCATGACCTCGTTGGAATAGGCGTCGCCCAGCACCGCTCCCTCGTAGACGGTGGCCGCGGTCAGATCCTCCAGCCGGCCATTCACCAGGTCGGGCAGGACCGTCTCCGCACCCGCTTCGATCCCTTCCACCGCACGCAGGGCGATGGCGGGGCCGGAGGCGTAGGCCTCGAGACACCCGTAGTTCCCGCACTTGCACTTCCGACCGGTGGAATCGAGCGTCATGTGACCCATCTCGCCGGCGGCATCGCTCGCGCCATGGAAGATCTCCCCGTTCAGGACGATCCCGCCGCCGATCCCGGTGCCGAGCGTGAATCCGACCAGTGTATCCACCTTCCGGCCGGCCCCCAGCCACCATTCGCCGTACGTCGCGCAGTTGGCGTCGTTGTCCAGCGCCGCCGGCAGACCGACCGCATTGGAGATCAGGTCCCGTAGCGGGAAGTTGCGCCAGCCGAGGTTCGGCGTATGGATGATCGTGCCCGTCCGACGATCGAGCGGCCCGGGCGAGCCGATCCCGATCCCGGCGAAGTCCCGCTTGCTCCCGCCATGGGCCGACGCCACCTCGGCGATGGCGTCCTCGACCATGTGGACGATACGATCGACGACGAACTTCGCGCCCTTCAACGCCTCCGTCTTCTTCTCGCGCAGACCCAGCACCTGGCCATCGCCACCATCGACCGGCAGCACTCCGACCACGATGTTCGTCCCCCCCAGGTCGACTCCAACGACCCAGCGCTTCGCGCCGTCGTTCATTCGCCAGCTCCTTCCGGCCTCATGGCTCCAACCCGTCTTCAATCGCCGACCTGCAGGACCGCCAGGAATGCCTCCTGGGGAATCTCCACGCTCCCGACCTGCTTCATCCGGCGCTTCCCCTCCTTCTGCTTCTCCAGCAGCTTGCGCTTCCGCGTGATGTCGCCGCCATAACACTTCGCCGTCACATCCTTCTTCAGCGCTTTCACGGTGGTGCGGGCGATGATCTTCGTACCGATCGCCGCCTGGATCGCCACCTCGAACATCTGGCGGGGGATGAGCTCCTTCAGCTTCGTGGCCATGTCCCGGCCGTACTCGTACGCCTTGTCCCGGTGGATGATGACGCTGAACGCATCCACGGGGTCGCCGTTGATGAGCATGTCCAGCTTCACCAGATCGTTCGGGCGGTACTCCAGGAGCTCCCAGTCGAGCGATGCATACCCCCGGGTGCCGCCCTTGAGCTTGTCGTAGAAGTCCAGCACCACCTCGGCCAGCGGGATCTCGTAGAGGAACTCGACACGCGACGGGTCGAGGTAGTGCATGTGCACGTACTCGCCCCGGCGATCGTGCACGAGCTTCTGCACGTTGCCGATGTACTCGGCCGGACACATGATGCGGGCTCGCACGTACGGCTCCTCGATACGCTCGATCCGGCCGCGGTCCGGCAGCGCCGAGGGATTCTCGATGATGGTGGTGGACGCGTCGGTCATCACCACGTGGTACTCGACGTTCGGGACCGTGGTGATGAGGTCCAGGTCGAACTCCCGCTCCAGTCGCTCCTGCACGATCTCCATGTGGAGCAGGCCCAGGAACCCGCACCGGAATCCGAACCCGAGCGCGGTGGAGGTCTCCGGCTCATAGTGCAGGGAAGCGTCGTTCAAACGGAGGCGCTCCAACGCGTCTCGCAGCTCTTCGTAGTAGTCCGGGTCGGTGGGGTACAGGCCGCTGAAGACCATCGGCTTCACGTCCTGGTAACCGGGGAGCAGCTCTCGAGCCTGATCGGCCGCGTCCAGGACCGTGTCTCCGACGCGGGTGTCCGCCACCCGCTTGATCGCGGCGATTACGTACCCCACGTCGCCGGGGTTCAGCTCGGGCTGGGGTACGCGGCCGAGCCGCATGTATCCGACCTCGTCCACTTCATACTTCGAGTCGGATGCCCCGAACGTGATCATGGTGCCAGGACGGATCGAGCCATCCACCACGCGGATGCTCGGGACGGCGCCCTGGTACTTGTCGTAGAACGAATCGAAGATCAACGCACGAAGCGGCGCGGCCGGATCGCCTTCCGGCGGCGGGACCTTTTCCACGATCCGCTCCAGCAGCTGGGAGATCCCCACACCCTCCTTCGCCGAGACCGTGAGGACCTCCTCCGCATCGACGCCGAGGAGATCGATGATCTCCTCCCGCCGCTTTTCCGGTTCCGCCCCCGGCAGGTCGATCTTGTTGAGAACCGGGATGATCTCGAGCCCCGCTTCCATGGCCAGGAACAGGTTGGACAACGTCTGCGCCTGGACACCCTGGCTGGCGTCGACCACCAGGACCGCGCCCTCGCACGCCGCCAGGCTCCGGCTCACCTCGTAGGTGAAGTCCACGTGCCCGGGCGTGTCGATGAGGTTCAGCTCATACTCGCGGCCATCCGGCGCGGTGTAGTCCATCCGGATCGCGTGAAGCTTGATCGTGATCCCGCGCTCACGCTCCAGCTCGTTCGAGTCCAGGACCTGCTCCCGCATCTCGCGCCGCTCCAGCGTGCGCGTCGTCTCCAGCAAGCGATCCGCGAGCGTCGACTTGCCGTGATCGATGTGCGCTACGATGCAGAAGTTGCGGATATGCTCGATTCGCACGCGGCGATCCGTTCCTCCGTTAGTGACGTGCTTCGACAACCTTAAAAGATAACCCGAGCCGGCGGAGCGCGGGAGCGGACCCGCCCGGGCCCCGGGCCAGATCTCCCCGGCGAAACGCCTGAGCTCAGTGGGCGCGATGGGTGTCCCGCTGCTCACCGTAGCTGCGAACTCTTCGAATGGTGAGCGCGCCCAGGAGGGCGGCGGCCACGAGCAGGCCTGCGGCCGTGAGCCACGGCCATGCGGTCATTTCCGAGAGGCCATGGCCGACGAAATACGCCGTGAGCACGCCGCACGTGGCGGCGAGCA
Organism: uncultured Gemmatimonadaceae bacterium; assembly: GCA_964465415.1. Classification (GTDB taxonomy): domain Bacteria; phylum Gemmatimonadota; class Gemmatimonadetes; order Longimicrobiales; family RSA9; genus SLCC01. The sequence continues at coordinate 9,245 of CAYXJH010000023.1, read as the reverse complement.
GCGAGAGGATCGAGTCTACGAAGCGGATTCCCATTTCACTCTTTCTCTTGACGGTCCATAGCACTACCGGCGCGTCATCGTCCGGACCCGGTCGAGACCTTGCGGATCCCATTCGGGCGGCCGTTCCTGCTGGGCGATCTCGAGGGCGAGCAGGAACGCGAGCCTCGCCACCCGCGCGGTCTTGTCGAAGTCGACTTTCTCCACGGTGTCGCCGGGTCGATGATAGTCCTCGTGCGTTCCCGCAAACAGGAAAATGGCCGGGATCTCCCGGGCGGCGAAGCTGAAGTGGTCGCTGCGGTAGAAGAAGCGCTGACCGGGCCAGAGGTCGGGTGCGACGGTCAGCCCCAGCTGGGGATGCGTGGTGGCGACTTCCCGTAGCAAGGGGCCGAGCGTCGAGTACTCCTTGCCGATGGCGACGATCGAATCGGGTGCGTTCCTGCCAATCATGTCGAGGTTGATGTTGGCGACGATGCTCTCGAGCGGGACCGTGGGGTTCTCGACGAACCAGCGCGAACCCAGCAGACCCTTCTCTTCACCGCTTACGGCCAGGAAGATCACGGATCGGTCGGGCGGAGCGGGCAGCGCGCCAAATGCCCGGGCGATGGCCATGAGCGCGGCGGTGCCGGAGGCGTTGTCGTCGGCGCCGTTGTAGATGGAATCCCCGGTCGCGTCGGGGCGTCCGATCCCGACGTGGTCCATGTGCGCCGTGATGACGACGTAGGTCTCGCCGAGGCTGGGGTGGCCACCGGGGAGCAGGCCGACGACGTTCGGCGGCCGCGCCTGATCTACGGCTGCGACCGGAGCGGCCAGACGGACGGTGATCCCCGGCAGGGGGACGGGCCGATCGACCCGCTCCTGGCGGAGGAGGTCGGTGGCATCGAGGCCGGCCATCCGGAGCACGCGTTGAGCCGCCCGGTCGGTGATGAAGAAGACGGCGGGCTCGTCGATGGTGGCCCGACCGCCCAGGGTGCGAGAGGGAGCCTCGGCCGTGGCCGCGAGTGCGCCGACCTCTCCCGCGGTCACGCGGGCGTCCATCACGAACACCACCGCGGCCGCACCCGCTCGGCGGGACCTCTCCACCGCCGTGGCGATGTCGGAACGTGCCCGGGCGCCGAACCGGAGGCCGTCCCGCGCGCTCTCGGGCATGCCCGGGAGGCGGACCAGCACCGCCCGGTCCCTGAGCCCGCTTTGGGGACCGCGATCGAGCTCGCCCGGGTGGGCGAGGTAGACGGCGCCCACGGCATGGACCGGGGCCGCGCCGGCGTGGGCGAAGAACTCCGCGCCGTACTCCAGGGCGTGGGTCGCGCCGCCGCTGATCTCGATCCGCGCTTCACGCGTTTCGAGTTGCTCGAGCGGATAGGGATAGCGCTGGAGCCACCCCCCGTCCGCGCCGGGCTCGAGGCCGAACCGTTGGAACTCTTCCGCGATCCAGGCCGCCGCCGTCTCGAGGCCCTCGCTCGGTGTGTCCCGGCCCGCCAGGTCATCACTGGCCAGGAACGCGATCCGGTGGTGGATGTCCTCGGCTGTAATCGTGGCTTCGGCCTGAAGGGCGGCCTGGGATACGCGGCGCTCTGCGGCGGCGTTGGCGCACGCGGCGCTGGCCGCGGCCGCCACCAGGAGCGGGATGTATGGCTTCATGAGGGTCTTCCTGTTTCTGTTGCGGGCGAAAGATAGAGGGCGACGGCTGGTCGGCCAAGCGCAGGGCCGCTACGGGTACGTGCCTTGCACCGGATCCGGAGCAGCCCGCACGAGAGGACCACGGATGCGGGCCATCTTCCGGACGTCGTATGGATCGAGACACGCCGCCGCACCCCGCCGATCGCGCGGACCTCCTCAACCCGACCGAGCTGTCGGCGCTCGGCGGCATGGAGCTCGTCGCCGCGCGGGTGGTCGAGGGGCTGTTCACGGGCCTGCACCGCTCACCCCACCGCGGGTTCAGCGTGGAGTTCGCCGAGCACCGCATGTACCAGCCTGGAGACGACCTGCGCTTTGTCGACTGGAGGATGTTCGGGCGTTCCGACCGTTATTACGTGAAGCAGTTCGAACAGGAGACGAATCTGCGGGCGACCTTGCTGGTGGACGTCAGCGCCTCGATGGCCTGGAGCTCGGACCCGGAGCTGCCGACCAAGCTGTGGTACGGCAAGCAGCTAGCGGCCGCACTGGCGCTCCTGCTCACGCGGCAGGGTGATTCCGTAGGGCTGGTCGCCTTCGACACCGACGTCCGGCTTCGCTTCGAAGCCCGGGGTGGGGACGCACACTGGCGGGAGGTGGTGCGCGGGCTCGAGTCGCTGGAGCCGGGCGGCCGCACCGACGCGGTCGCGCCGCTCACCAGCGTGGCCGCGCGCATGCGACGGCGAGGTCTGGCGATCCTCCTGTCGGACATGCTGGTCGAGCGGGAGGAAACATCGCTGGCGCTCCGCATGCTGCGTCATCAGGGCCACGAGGTGCTCGTATTCCATCTGATGGACCCGGGTGAGCGGGAGCTCCCGGCGATCAGCGATGCGCGGTTCGTCGACCCGGAGACCGGCGAGGAGCTTCCCGCCAGCGCGGCCGACCTCAGGGAGGAGTATCGGCGGGCGGTCGACGCCGCGATCCAGGAATGGCGAGTTGGTCTGACAACCGAGGGAATGGATTACGTGGTCGTGGACACCGACCGTCCGCTGGGTCTGGCGCTCCGACACTATGTCCGCCGCCGAGCGGCGCTCCGGTAGCAGGTCCGGACGCCGCGGTCCGTGCCGGAGGGCCGCGACATATTCGCCGGCCCGTGCCCATCGGGCGAGCGACCTGTTAGGTTCCGGCCCCGATCCATGACCAGAGCCTGAACGCGATGATCTTCCTGGCCCCGGCGCTGCTGGCGCTGGCACTGGCCGTTGCGGTGCCCCTGGCGCTGCATTTCCTGCACCGTCAGCAGGGGCGACGGGTGGTCTTTCCGGCCTTGCGCTACCTGCGACGGGCGGAGCGGGAACAGGCGACCCGCCTCCGGCTTAGGCAGATCTTCCTCCTCGCGCTCCGTGTGCTGGCGCTCCTCCTCCTGGCCGGTGCCGCCGCGCGGCCGTTCCTCCGAATCGGGGGCGTGGGCCACCACCCGACGTCCGTGGTGATCATCCTGGACAATTCGCTGATGAGCGCGGCGGTGATCGGCGAGCGTCGGGCGCTGGAGCACCTCAAGGACGCCGCACTGCATACGGTGGCGCGGGCCACGCCGGACGATCGCATCTGGCTGATCCGCGGTGCCGAGCCCTGGGAGCCTGCGGTGACTGGCGAGCCGGAGATCGTGGCCGACGCGGCGCGCCGAACCGAGCCGTCGGCAAGCGCGATGGATCTACCGTCGCAGATCGAGCGTGCTGCGTCGATCCTGGCCAGCGAGGGCGAGGACCGGGCCCGGGAGATCCACCTGCTTTCGGGGCTCCGTGGAATCGCCACGGGCGCAGGGCGCGCACTGTCGGCCGGCCCGCCCGTGGTCGTGCTCGAACCTCCTGCCGGACCCACGCACAATCGGGCGATCACGGCGGTGGAGGTGGGCGGCGGGCTCGCGCCCAGGGCGGGAGAACGTTCGACTCTCACCGTGACCGTCCGCACATTCGGCTCCGTCCCGTCCGATGAACCCGATTCGTTGGACGTCCGATTGACCGTGAACGGCGTAGTGAGCGCAGCCACGCGCGCCCCGAGCGATGCGGTCGCCACGCTGCCCTTCCCTGCCCGGCAGACAGGTCTCCTGGCTGCTCGCGTCGACATTGATCCGGACGCAATCGCAATGGACGACCGGAGGCACCTACTGGTCGATGTCCGGCCTCCTCCGGGCGTCGAACTGACGGCGCGGCTGCCCTTCCTGGAGGAGGCGATATCGGTGCTGGAGGATGCGGGCAGGGTGCGCCGCAGTGGGAGGGGCGCGGGGAGCGTGGTCGTCGCGCCCGCGGCGGCGGGCGCGGACGCCACCCATCGCGGCGCCGGCGTGGTCATCCTGCCGCCGACCTCCCCAGTGGAGCTGGCCGCTTCCAACCAGCGGCTCGGTCTGGCCGGCATCCCGTGGCGTTTCTCCGCGCCCGCGCTGGGCGAGGCCCGACTCGATGCGGGCGCGACGGGGATGGACCGGCTGCTCGAGGATGTGAGGGTCCGACAGGTGTACGGGCTGGAGCCGGTCGGTGAGGTGGCGGACACGGTGCTGATCCGGCTCCGAACGGGCGAGGCCTGGGCGGTCGCGGGGGAGGCGGGGCCGGGACGTTATGTGCTGCTGGCCACGCCGCTCGTACCCGAGGCCGGTACGATCCCGACCTCCGCGGCCATGCTCCCGCTGGTCGACCGGGCCGTCAACGAGTGGGCGCCGGGGACGGCCCGGGCCGACGACCACCGGCCGGGGGATGTGGTGGCCCTCCCGATCGCCGATTCCATCGTGCGGCCCGATGGCACGACCGATCCGGTCCGGCCCGGGGCGGTCTATCGTCTCGTGCAGCCCGGTGTATACCGCGTCCTGGCCAACGATTCGCTCGTTGCCGGCTTCGCCGTGAATCCGCCGCCCCAGGCCTCGGAGGTGGAGGCCCTGACGGCCCGCGAGCTCGCCGATCTATTGTCGGACGGGAGGTGGGCCACCGCTTCCGTCGAAGACTGGGGCGACGCCATCTTCCGCAGGCGAGTCGGGCGGGACATCGCCGTGCCCTTGCTGGTCGCCGCTCTCCTCGTGCTCCTGGCTGAATCCGTGGTGGCTGCCACCGGTAAGCCGCGACGGCGTGAAGCCGTGGCGGATGCTGCCTCGGGGCTGGCCGGCACGGGGGCGCGCGGCGGATGATGCACCCGGCCGTCATCGAGGCGCTCCGCTCACAGACCGCTTACCGGTCGGTGCGGGACGGCCTCCCCCGCCCCGGCGAGCGCTGCGCCATCTCGAACCTGCCAGGCTCGCTGCCGGCGGCATTGATCGCTGGGCTGGCGCTGGACCACCCGCGCCGCATGTGGATCGTGGTGGCGGCCGACCCGTCCGAGGCGGAATCTGTCGAAGCGGATCTGGCAGGGCTGCTGGACGGGCGCCTCGTCGCCCTCTATCCGCAACGGGAGGCGCTCCCGTTCGAGGCCGAAGATCATCACATCGACATCAGCGGCCAGCGGGTCGAGGCGTTGGAGGCGCTACTGGCTGGACGCGTGCGCGTGATCGTCACCACGCCGCGCGCGTTGCAGGAACGCGAGCGCATCCCCGACGAGCTGGCACAGCTCCGCATGACGCTGGCCGTCGGCGACGAGGTCCGGCCGTCGGAACTGGCGGAGCGCCTCGAGGGGATGGGCTTCGAGCGGACCGGTCTGGTCGAACAGGTCGGCGAGCTGGCCGCGCGCGGCGGGATCATCGACCTGTTCAGCTTCGGCGCCGACGACCCGGTGCGGCTCGAGTTCTGGGGTGATGAGATCCTGTCCATCCGTCGCTTCGACATCCTGGACCAGCGCTCCACGGCGTCCCTGCACGCCGTTGACATCCTGCCCGTGGACCTGAAGCTGGCGACGAGCGGCGGGAGCGAGCGCCGGTCGGTTCTCGACGTGTTGCCGCGTGACGCGATCCTCGTCCGGCTACACGAGAACGAGGAGAAGCCGTTCCAGGACGGGTGGAACAAGCTGCTGGAGCTCCATGCCGTGGAGGAGCGGCGGGGACGCCGGCCGGAATCGCCCGACGAGCTCCTGATGCCGCCCGACGTCATCGGCGCCCGATTGGCTGCGTTCGGCCAGATCGCGTGCGTGAGCGCCGGCGACGTGCGCTTCGACGCACGGGCGCCGGAGTCCATCGATCGGGACATCAACCGACTCGATGCGCTGCTCCGCGCGGCGGCGGAGCGCGGTGAGCGAACCCTGATCCTATGTGACAACGCGGGCCAGCTGGAGCGCCTCGACGAGCTGCTCGGAGGCGCGGGCGCCGTTCCTCCCGGCACCTCGCTCGCCCTCGGCGGCCTGAGCGGTGGCTTCGTGCTCGAAGGGGACCATCCGTTCCGGGTCCTCAACGACCACGAGATCTTCCGCCGCGCCCGACGCGTGCGCCGCGGCCGTCGCTTCAGGGGCGGCGGCGCGATCGAGAGCTTGAGCCAGCTGCAACGTGGTGACCTCGTGGTCCATCTCGACCACGGAATCGGGCGGTTCCGAGGTCTCGAGCGGGTAACGGTGGGAGGCATGACCATCGAGTCCCTGGCGATCGAGTACGCCGGAAGCGAGATGCTGCGACTGCCGGTGTACCGCCTCGACCTGATCGAGCGCTGGGTTCCGGACCGGGACGAGGCGGAGCCACCGGCGCTGCACAAGATCGGAGGGCGCACCTGGAAACGAATCCGTAAACGGACCCAGGAGGCCATCGAACGACTGGCCGCCGAGCTGCTCGAGCTGTATGCCGCCCGCGAGCTCGCCGAGCGGCCGCCCTACCCCGATGACACGCGCTGGCAGCGGGAGATGGAGAGCGCCTTCCTGTATGAGGACACTCCCGACCAGCGCGCCGCGACGCAGGCCGTCAAGGCGGACATGCAGGCGCCGCGGCCCATGGATCGGCTCATCATCGGCGACGTGGGATACGGCAAGACGGAGGTGGCGATCCGGGCCGCGTTCAAGGCCGTGCAGGAGGGTCGGCAGGTCGCGATCCTGGCTCCGACCACGATCCTCGTGGAGCAGCATCTGCACACGTTCCGCGAGCGTCTGGCCGACTATCCCGTCCGGATCGAAGCCCTCTCCCGGTTCAGGACGGCACGCCAGCAGGACGCCATCCTCGCCGACGTCCTGAGCGGTGAGGTGGACGTGGTGATCGGGACCCACCGGCTGCTTCAGCCCGACGTGCAGTTCCGGGACCTGGGGCTGATGGTGGTCGACGAGGAGCAGCGCTTCGGCGTGCGGCAGAAGGAGCGCCTCAAGGAGCTGAAGCGAACCGTGGACGTGCTCGCCATGACCGCCACCCCCATCCCTCGCACGCTCCACCTGTCGTTGGCCGGGCTGCGCGATGTCTCCCTGATCCAGACACCCCCGCGCGACCGTATGCCCATCATCACCCACGTGGTGCCCTGGATCGACGAAGTGGTTCGCGACGCCGTGCTGCGCGAGCTGGATCGCGGAGGCCAGGTGTTCGTCGTCCACAACCGGATCGAGTCGCTGAGCGCGATCGCGGCGCGGGTCGAGCGACTCGTTCCCGACGACGCAGAGGTCGGAGTGGCCCATGGCCAGATGCGGCCCCGCGAGCTCGATGACGTCATGGCGCGGTTTCTGGACCGTGAGGTGCGGGTCCTGGTGACCACGGCGATCATCGAGAACGGACTGGATGTGCCCACGGCCAACACGTTGATCGTGGACCGCGCCGACATGTTCGGCCTGGCCCAGCTTTACCAGCTCCGGGGCCGGGTAGGACGCAGCCACCACCGCGCGTTCTGCTATCTGGTCGCCCCCGAAGGGATCACGGTGGAAGCGGAGAAGCGACTGCGGATCCTGGAGCACCATACGGAGCTCGGCGCCGGGTACGCGATCGCCATGAAGGATCTGGAGCTGCGGGGAGCCGGCAACATCCTGGGGGCGGACCAGTCGGGACACGTCCACGCTGTAGGGCTCGATACCTACACGCGCCTCCTGGAGAAGACCGTAGGCAGGCTGCGTGGCGAGGAGGAGCGCGAAGAGTTCCCGGCGCCGGACGTCACCATGGATGGCCCCGCCTACCTGCCGGATGCCTACATCGCCGACGCGTCCCAGAAACTGCACCTCTACCGCCGTCTCTCACGCGCAGAGGCGGCAGGGGCGGTCGACGCATTGCGCGAAGAGATCACGGACCGGTTCGGCGCTCCGCCACCCGAGTGCCAGAGGCTCCTCGACGCGGCACGCCTTCGCCTTCTCGGTCGTACGCTGGGGGTCGAACGGATCGGCATCGCCGCCGACCAGGCGCGCCTCACCTTCCGACCGGATGTGGTCCCGCGGCTCGCTGCCCTCCAGTCCGCCATGCACGGAAACCAGGTGGAAGTGGAGGTTCGCCGCCTCGATCCGCTGTCCCTGGTCCTCCACCGGCTGGGCACCACGGCGTTGTCCGCGGCCGTGGCCGGAGCACTCCGTCTGCTTGTCAACGCCAGCGAGAAGGCCGCCTGACCTCGTCGGCCGGGCACGTGGCTTGCCTTCGCGTCCAGGGACAGACTACGGCGTACACCCGCACCCAAAGGGACAGCATGAATAACCCGCTCAGGGCCCTCCTCGCTGGGGCCGGCGCATGGAAGTTCGGCGGTGGCTGTTTCAGCACCATCCTCATCTTCATCATCCTGTTCTGGCTCCTGGGCCACTGTTGACGTGAGCCCGCCCCGGGCGGCAGCGCCCGGGGCCGGAACCGACGCCTCTCCACCGGGTTGTACGCGTCGGGTCGCGCAGGTATCTTCAGCGCGCCCAGATACATTCCAGGAGAGACGATGAAGCGATTCCTGCCGCTATTGTTCGTGCCGGTGGTGGCCGTGGCATGTGAAGCCATGGGCGCCCATACCAGCACGGTGGCCCGAGTCGGCCAGCACCATCTGACTGTCGACGGGGCCGTGGAGATGCTGGTGGGCAATCCCCGGATCCCGGCGACCACCGAGGTCGTGGCGTCGGTGACCGATCTCTGGGTCGACTACACGATCATGGCAGAAATCCTGTCCCGGGACGCCGCCCTCGCCGACCTCGACCTGGATCCAATGGTCGAGCCCTACGCAGAGCAACGCGTCTTCATGGAGCTGCGCGAGCAGGTCGTCACCCAGGACACGGTCGTCGACGACGACGAGCTGCGCCGCCTCTACTCCGAACAGGCGCCCGGCCGGCGCGTGCGCGCCCGCCACATCCTGCTCACCTATCCGGAAGACCCGACCACGGCGCAGCGGGAGCGGGTCCAGCAGCAGGCGGCCGAGATCCGGGAGCGCGCCATCGCCGGCGAAGACTTCAGCGAGCTCGCGCGCACCTACAGCGAGGATCCCGGTAGCGCCCCGCGCGGGGGTGACCTGGGATGGTTCGAGCCCGGTCAGATGGTGGCCCCCTTCGAGGAGGCGGCGTTCCGCCTCCAGCCAGGTGAGATCAGCGAGGTCACGGAGACCCTTTTCGGCTATCACATCATCAAGGTCGACGAGCGAGATACGCCGGCGTTCGACGAGCAGCGTGACCAGTTCCGGCAGCAGGTGGCGGAAACGCGGCGCCAGGAATCACTTACCGAGTACGTGGAAGCCTTGCGCGGACCTGCCGACATGCGGGTCGAGAAGGGCGCCGCGGACGTGGCCCGCGACCTGGCCGGCCGACCTGGCGCG